>CAYNAN010000113.1:0-6375 GCA_964395085.1 uncultured Synergistaceae bacterium | reverse complement strand
CGGAGAGATCGGCCATAACCCCACTCCCAAGGTCCTCCATAAAGATGACGCCCCTATCTCTGGCCAGAGCGGCAAGATCCTCCCTGGAGACCTCCTTATGAAAGCCCACTATCTTGAAATTAGACGGGTGAACCTTCATAATCATGGCCGTATCGTCGCCTATGGCTCCAGCGTAATCCTTTAGGTGTGTCCTGTTGGTGGTCCCAACCTCCACCAGTTTCGTCCCAGAAAAGGACATTATATCCGGTATCCTGAACGATCCGCCTATCTCCACCAGTTCTCCCCTGGATACCACAGCGGACCTACCGGAGGAGAGGGCCGCTAGGCACAGCAACACCGCTCCTGCGTTGTTGTTGACCACCACAGCCGCCTCAGCGCCGGTTATACGGCAAAGCAGAGACTCTACGTGGGTGTTTCTCTGACCTCTTTCCCCTGCCTTAAGGTCGTACTCCAACGTGCTGTAGCCACGAGCGACCTCAGTGACCGCGTCCACCGCCTCCTCGGCGAGGCAGGATCGCCCCAGGTTCGTGTGAACGACCACCCCTGTGGCGTTTATGACCGGCCTTAGGCTAGGGTATTTGAATGCGTCCATCCTCTCGTCGAGGAGGACGAAAAAATCGTCCTGACGAAATGAGTCCATCGCACCGGACAGAATGGACCGCCTCAGGCCGTCCAATATGGACGAGCATAGATCCTTCAGCATATCCCGATCCATAAGTACCAGATACTCAGAACACCTTTCGTCGTTCAGAACCTTCTCCATAGAAGGTATCTCTCTTAGTAAAGAATTAAGGTTGCTCAATACAACTCACCTTCCAAGCTGTTAAAATATTTTATGTCGAGGGAGATCGATGGATATAATCCCCGTCCTCTACCGTCCGGTAATGATATAATTTCTTCGTAGTTATGGAAAGCACCTCAAAAAACCATCGACACGAGGGATCTCGCTCCTAGACCCCTACACGAATACAGGAGGTTTGGATCACGATGAATACAGTTGACGCCAGAGGTAAACAGTGTCCCCAGCCGGTTATGATGACCAAGAAAATCATAGAGGAAGGGGCCAAAGAGGTAAAGGTCATTGTCGACAACCCTATAGCCGGCCAAAACGTCTCGAGGTTGCTAAAAAGCAAGGGGTTCGACGTCATACTCGAGGCAGAAAACGACCTGGACATAGTCGTGACCGGCCTATTAGGAGAGAACGCCCCATCGGAGGAGAAACCCCTTCCAGCCGACTCTCCATCTGAATCCCCCAAGGCCGGAAAAGATCGCATAGCGATCCTCATATCCAGGGACATACTGGGAGGAGCGGACAGAGATCTTGGAGAGGTACTAATAAAGGGTTTCCTCGGCACGGTGCATCAGCTAGACCACCAGATCCTACCACAAACCGTGGCTTTCATGAACGAGGGAGTGAGACTGGCCCTAAAGGACAGCTCCACCTGCGATAGCCTGATCGAGCTGGAGAAAAAAGGGTGTAAAATCCTCGTCTGTGGCACCTGCGTCAACCATTTCGGCGTAACAGATAACGTCGGTGTAGGGGAGATATCCAATATGTTCGATATCACGGAGGCCCTACTGAAGGCAGACAAGATCCTATCCCTCTAACCTAAGTTAGCCTAAAACAAAATAAAAGACGTAAGAGGAGACAGGACGAAGGTCCATCTACTCTTACGTCTTTTGCCTATAAACCTCTCAGGTTCCTGCCGGAGAATATCTCTAACATCTCCGACTTTATCTTATCAGTGATGATCTTTCTCTTCGACGGCCTTATATCCTCGGCGCTGACGTGAAACAGGTAATCGTCCAGGTCGAAGTCCCTGAGCATCATCCTGGTACAGAAGAGATTCTCCTGGTAGACGTTGACATCGTACATATTGTAGCGATATCTGGTGTCCTTGGAGATAAAGTCCTGTATGGAGTTTATCTCGTGATCGATAAAGTATTTGTTGCCCTCAACGTCCCTGGTGAATCCCCTGACCCTGTAGTCTATACAGGCTATATCTGGATTGAACCGATGAAGCAGATAGTTTAGGGCCCTTAAGGGGGATATCCTCCCACAGGTCGAGACGTCTATATCCGCCCTAAAGGTGCTTATGCCGTTGTCAGGGTGCTGTTCAGGGTAGGTGTGGACGGTTATATGGCTCTTGTCCAGATGTCCCACGACCGTATCGGGAAGAGGTCCAGGCGTCGCCTGTTCCCGCTCCGACTCGCTGCCCCTCAACTCCGGCGGAACCGGCTCCTCCGCTATAAGGATCGTGACGCTGGCCCCCTGGGGCTCGTAATCCTGCTTCGCCACGTTGAGCACCGTCGCACCTATTATGTCCGCTACGTCGCAGAGAATGGACGTCACCCTATCTGCGGAATACTCGTCGTCTATGTATTTTATATACTCCCTACGCTCCACCAGGCTCTGAGCGTAACAGATATCGTAAAAGTTAAAACACAAACTTTTGGTCAGATTATTAAAACCGTAAAGCTTTATTCTGTCTTCCATCAAGTACCTCCCTAAGACGAGAAAAATCGACGCTGAAACGCCGCCATCCTAAACCATCAACGACCGCAGAGGCCACTTAATCTAAAAAAGCCTCAATCCGAGACCGGTACGACGATTCTTCCTCACTCTGTCGGGAACGAAAGAGGCCTCCATCTTCCTCTCCGTCCATCTGGCTAGACGGATAAAGGGATACCCCAGTAGAAAGTAGATAGCGGCTACGATAATCCCCGTTCCAAAATAATCGTAATAGGTAGTGGCTATCTGTCCGTATGCTTTGGTGAGATCCACCAAGGTGATGACCGAGACCAACGATGAATCCTTCAGCAGCGATATAAAGTCGTTAGTAACAGGGGGGAGGACCATCCTGACCGCCTGTGGGACGACCACGTGCCTGAGGGCCTCTCTTCTGGTCATGCCGAGCCCCAAGGCCGCCTCCATCTGACCCACCGGGACGGACATGAGCCCAGCTCTGTATATCTCGGCCTCGTAGGCGGCGTAGTTCATACCAAGACCGATGACTCCCGCCATGAATGGGCTGAGCTTAACGCCTACGTTTGGAAGACCGTAGAAGATAAAGAACAGCTGTATCAGCACAGGGGTTCCTCTGACTATCTCGACATACCACATGGACAAAGTCGACAGAGGAGCGGGACCAAAAACCCTTATGAGGGCCAACATAAGGCCGAATATAACAGCCAAAACCATGGAGGCCACCGAGACCTTCATGGTCGTCAAAGCGGCGGTCCCGAGCTTGGGCATGAAGGAAGAATACCTCTTTACCCTGTCCATCAGTGAGAAAGACGGCCTATGGGACTCGATCCATTTGTCGTACATGACGGGTTGGGTCTTGACCGGACCTATATCGTGAAACTCCTCGGCCACCATTGGATTCCAAAGATTCCACCGCTCCAGTATGGACCTCAGCTTTCCACTGTCCCGTAAAGACGTCACAGCGCTGTTTATCAGGTCAAGAAGTTCCGGGTTGTCCTTGGGAACCGCTATACCGTACTCGATCTTCCCTATTGGTGGGCCGACGAACTTAACCTCTCTCATAGGCCCGCCATAATAGAGGGCGATAGGGGCGTCGAACAGAGTGCCGTCCAACCTCCCGTTTACCAGATCGGTGTAGGCGTTTATCTCGTCTTCGTAGGTCCTTATCTCGACGTCCCCAAGGGTCTCCAGGACATACTGAGAATAGGACTGCTTAAGGGTTCCCATCACCCTTCCCTTACAGTCATCCAGCTCGACTATATCGAAGTTGTCCCTTCTGACCGCTATCTGTAGATGGGTGACGTAATAGGGCATGGAGAAGTCGACCACGTCCTGATGCTCCGGGGTTATCTCCAGGCCGTCTATGGAGACATCGTAAAGCCGTCTCTCCAGGCCTGGGATAAGGTTATCCCAGCCGTTTTGGACGAAGATCGGCTTCATCCCCATTTGTGAGGCTATGGCCTCGATTATCTCCACCTCGTATCCGACGAGACTGTTCATGTCGTCAGGATCTTGGTACATATAGGGAGCTCCGCCCTCGGTATCCCCACCCCACCTGAGCTCTCCAGGTTGGGAGGTAACGGACGCGAAGGAGGGAAAAGAGCAAAAGATAAAAACAAGTACAAGCAGAAGACGAACCATCATATCACCCCCGCTAGATGACGGAGAAAGTCCCTGGTCCTGTCGTTTCTGGGGTTGGAGAAGATCTCGTCCCCGTCTGCGACCTCGACTATCTCCCCCTGGTCCATGAAGACCACGTAGTCCGACGCGTCCCTGGCGAAGTGCATGGCATGGGTCACCACCACCTGGGTCATACCCTCCGAGTCGAGATCCCTCATGACCTGAAGGACCTCCCCGACAAGCTCTGGATCCAGAGCTGACGTAGGCTCGTCGTACAGCATCACCTTAGGGGCCATAGCCAGAGATCGGGCTATGGCAGCCCTCTGGGCCTGACCGCCGGAAAGGGTGACCGGGTATCGGTTGGAGTAGTCCTTAAGGCCAACCTTATCCAACAGCCTTAAAGCGATACCCTCCGCCTCGTCCTTGGGGGTCTTCTTCACCACCATAGGGGCAAGCATAACGTTCTCCAGGACCGTCTTGTGTGGAAACAGGTTGAATCCCTGAAACACTATGCCGACTTCCTTCCTCATCTCGTGGGCCGCCTCCAAAAAGGAGCGAGTTATCGCCTGGTCCGACGACGACCGAGACAGGGTTACCCCCGCTATCTCGATCCTGCCGGAATCCAGCAACTCAAGACCGTTAAGACACCTGAGGAAGGTGGACTTGCCACAGCCGGATGGACCGATGATCGACACCAGGTCACCCTCTTTTATGGTGATCGACACACCCTTTAAAACGTGCTCGTCTTCAAACCTCTTGTGGAGATCCTCCACAGCGATGAGGACCTCGCTGCTCTTTTCCAATTCCCTCTCACTCTCCTTGAATTCAACGATTTTCCCCTACGGGGAACAGGCCGTAGTATGACATAAAAAAGAGAATCCATAAAGGGGCAACGGGGAAATACCCCAGAAAAGACGTCTATCGCCCGCCATCGTGGCTGTTTAATACCTAAAGAGATTTATGCAGAGCAACAACCCATCCTAAGGGAGAGACGTAGCGAACCTCACAGGGAATCTCTCGCCCGGTCACGTCGTGGATCACCCTTCGGACGACCCTGATCAGGGACATCACGTCCACGGAGGTCGCCTCGCCCAGGTTAACTATAAAGTTTGCGTGCTTCTCGCTGACCTTAGCATCCCCAATCCTAAGTCCCTTGAGGCCGCACGTCTCCACGACCTTGCCAGGAGGCCCCCATTCCCTATGTATCTCGGGATCGTTGCTGAAGACGGACCCGCAGTTGGGCAAGGAAAGGGGGAACTTGGCCTTCCTCTCCTTTAAAACCTGGACCATCTCCTCCCTGACCGGAACGGAGCTCGACCGCTTCAAGGACAGCTGAGCCTCAAGGACGACCTTAGAGCTGTCCTGGAAACAGGAACTCCTGTAGGAGAAGCCGCAACCCGAGCCATCCAGCCTGTGGACGGTCCCTTCTCGGTCCATATAGGTCACCCAGTCCACGACCTGGCCTATATTCTGCCTCAAGCTGCCACCGTTCATGGCGATAACCCCACCTAAGGTCCCTGGAATGCCGACCATATGCTCGAGACCGGACAGGCCTAAAGAAGCTGACCGCCGGGCCAGTGATGGAATCCAGACCCCGGCACAGCCTCTTACCGTCTCGCCGTCGAAGGAAACCTGGGAAAATGCCCTCCCCAGTTTTATCACCGCTCCCCTTACCCCTTGATCGTCGAAAAGAAGGTTGGACCCTCTGCCGATCACCACCCAGGGCAGGCCTCGTTCGTTCAGGATCTCGACCGTCAGACGAATCTCCTCAACCGATCGAGGCTCTATAAACAGGTCCGCCAGCCCACCGATCCTCCATGTACAGTGACGCTTAAGGCTTTCTCCCTCTACGACTGGGACCTCTGCGGCCAGAAGGCGACTTAACGCTTTTTTCAACTTTATCCCTCCTAACAGAACCGGAACCTTTTGTAGGCCTCACCAGACAGGTCGCTCCAAACCCTATCAGATCCTCCCTGCCGCACATTTTTAGAGCCTCCAGGACGAGATCTCGGTTTTCCGGCCTGTTGTACTGGAGAAGGGCCCTCTGGAGCGCCTTTTCATGGCCGTTCTTGGCGACGAAAAGGCCCCTGCCGGTTGAGGGATCCATCTCGGTATAGTACATACAGGTCGATAGGCTTCCTGGCGTGGGGATAAAGTCCTGAACGTGGTCGGGCACATGTCCCAAATCCCTCAGGAACTCCGCCAAGGAGATAGCGTCCTCCAGAGTGGCCCCTGGATGGCTGGATATGAGATAGGGAATTAAATAT
>CAYNAN010000112.1:2339-6475 GCA_964395085.1 uncultured Synergistaceae bacterium | reverse complement strand
CCCCGAAGCTTAAAAAGCTTCGGGGCCTTTTTTCTAGTCCTTAGCCAGAGCCACTATCGCGGCTCCCATGATCTTTGCGCTGGTCATCATGTTGTCTATGTCCCAACATTCGTCTGCCTCGTGGATGTTGGAGGGCTCCCCCGGCAGTGTAGGTCCAAAGGCAAGGACGTTGGGCATGGACTTCGCGTAGGTTCCTCCACCTATGGACATAGGTTTATCCTCGGTCCTGCCGGTCTCCTGCCTGTAAACCTCCATGAGCTTTACCACCAGGTCCGAATCCTCTGCCATGTAGAGGGGCTCGCTCTTCTTACTTGAGATGACCGTCCATCCAGCCTCGGAGAAGGTCCTCTCCAGGACGGGAACGACTTTTTCTGTGGAGAAGCCGACTGGGAAACGAGAGTTGAGGGAGAACTTCACCCTGTCTCCTTCGGATCTCATCGTTCCCCAGCACACCGAGGTGTAGCGGGACACGTCGTCGTAAAGACAGACTCCCAGGCTCTCACCGTAGAACTCGGCCCCAACGTAGCGGTCCAGCGAGTTCAAAGTGGCCCCCTGCTCCCCCGATACCCCCAAGGTCCTCAAAAACTTGACCAGCCAGGCCACTGCGTTGACCCCTATCTGTGGGAGGCTTCCATGGGCAGGAACTCCAAGCATGGTGAGTATGAAACGACCGTCCCCCTTATCCTCCATCGAAAGTCTGGCCTTCTCAGGCCCCTTAAAGGATGAGACGGAGAAATGGACCTTCTCAATCTTGTCTGGATCAACAAGGATCTCGGCCTTCGCCACTGATGGAACCGAGTTTGACGCTACGCCACCCTCAAAGGACAGTACCCTGATGGGGCCACTCGCCTTAAAAGGAGCGGAGAGCTGCGCCGTAACACTGCCCTTCTCACCGTTTATGAGGGGATACTCTGCATCTGGGGTAAATCCAGCCACTGGAAGATCCTGGCCGGACTTAACGTATTCAGCTATGGCCTTACTACCGGTCTCCTCGTTTGTCCCTATCATTATGCGGACCCGCTTTTTAAGGGGGATATTGAGGTCCCTTATGGCTTTGAGAGCATAGAGGGCACAGATGATAGGGCCTTTGTCGTCCATGACACCTCTGCCGTAGAGCTTGCCGTCCTCTATCTTGCCCTGATAGGGATCGCAGCTCCAGCCATCCCCCTCTGGAACCACGTCGACGTGTCCTAAAACAGCGACCATATCGGAGCTGGGATCGCCGAGCTCCGCCCAGGCCACCATATCCTTGAAGACTCCTGTCTCAAAGCCAAGCCTCTGGGCTATCTGGACGAAGTTATCCATGGCGGCCTTGGGGCCCGCTCCGAAGGGAGCACCTGGCTCAGCCGGTCCCTCAACGCTTTTTATCGCCACGTTCTCCCTTATGGCCGCCACAAGCTCGTCCCTTAAGCCGTCGATGCTTTTGTTCAGTTCTTCCATAGATATACCTCCTAGGATGTTTCGATAGATTTCGTCTAGTCGCATTATAAAACATCCTGGAGGTCGGGGAGATGACACTTGTTTACAAAAGCTGCATGGCCTCGTCCATAATGGCGATGCCGGAGCTGGTCCCGAAGACGTCCCCTCCGACTATGAGAAACCTCTCCAGATCCGCCATGGTCCTGACACCTCCGGAGACCTTTATCCTCTTCCTGCCTTTGAGGCTTTCGGCCAGTATTCTGACCTGTTCCTCTGTGGTGGGGCTGCCGGCAAAACCGGAGCCGGTCTTAACGTAATCCAGATACCTAACCTGAGAGCACACGTCGGCCATTCTACGAATTTCCTCCTCGCTCAGCAGCGGAGTCTCTATTATCAGTTTGAAGACCCTGTTGCCTATCTGAGAAGCCAGGCCCGACACCTCTTCCCTGATGTAATCCCACATGCCGGACTTCACCGCCGATACGTTCACCACCACGTCGAAGTCTGTGACCCCTGGCCCCATATTGAGATAATGCTCTATCTCGTAGAGTTTCACCGAGAGTGGCTGATATCCCAGTGGGAACCCAACCACGGCGGAGACACCCGTATCGGTCCCTTCCGTCATGGCCACAGCCCTAGATACAGCCCAGGGGGGAACCACGACGGTCCTGAACCGAGCCTCGACAGATCGAGATATAAAGCTCTCTATTTCGTCCATAGATCCATCCTGTCTCAAAAAGGTGTTATCTATTACCCTGTGAAGTTCTCTGAAAAGCTCCAAGTCGTTCAGCCTCCTTTTCCTCTCCCCCAATAATAGTACTAAAGGGCCTTGTAGGACAGTGACCGATGCTACCTTTACTGAGAGTATAATGGCCCATGACAACGAAAGGAGATGTGTCTATGGACGTAAAAAACCTGGAATCGATTAGGGAATGGTTTAAAAACTATTCCTCTGACTATTACCGCCAGTGCGGAAGGCTCCACCAGCTGGAGCTCAAGGAAAAGCACAGCAGGAGGGTGGCGGAAAACGCCGGCCTACTGGCGGATAGCCTGGATTGGAGCGATAGCGACAGGTGCCTCGCGGTGGCCGCTGGCCTCCTGCACGATATAGGGCGTTTTCCTCAGTACAGGGACCACGGGACCTTCTACGATTTCAAATCGGTTGACCACGGCGACAGAGGAGAGCAGGCTCTCAGGGAGGATTTTCCCAAGAACCTGATCTCCCCTGAGGAGTTCGAGCTTATCGCCATGACGATAAGGGAGCACAACAAAAAGGATCTGCCTCTGGTGTCCCCGGAGGACCTGGCGATGCTCAGGATCGTCAAAGACAGCGACAAGATAGACATATACAAAGTCGTCAGAGAGCACATCCAAAGAGGGGAACAGGACGCCATCTACCCCGGGCTAGGACCGGAGGGCGAGCTTTCTGCTCCCATAATAGAGGGGCTCTTAAAGGACAAAAAAGCCCGCTACGACCAGCTCAGGACCCTATCCGACGTCCTGCTCTTCCAGCTTTGCTGGGTCCACGACATGGGGCACAGAGAGTCGGTAAAGCTGCTGTGGGACAGAGGTGATCTTGAATGGCTAATAGACCGTATCCCTAATGTCCCGGAGGTTAAGCCAATTATTTCTATCGTAATGAAAAAAATAGACAAATCCACCAATATATAACTTCCCGAGGTCCATTGGGCTATTAAGAAAGGCGCAGGAAATAGCCGTGGAATAATATGGTTAAAATATACTACATCTCAGGCCCACACACAAACGAAAGGCGGTCCTTATATCATGTCACTGAAGACAATAACGTCTATATGCCTAGCACTATTGATCTGCGGCTCCACCGCATACGGTTCGACCCCGTCATGGATAGCATTTTCCCAAGACGGCGAGGTCTTTATAGCCCAACTGGACGGGCAGGGAAAGGTTAAATTAGCAGATGGATACGACCCAGAAATCTCCCCCGACGGGAAACGTGTGGCTTTCACAGCCTACTCCAATGATGGAGACAGAACAATTGCGGTGGCGAATAGAGAGACAAAGGAAGTAAAACCTATGTCGACGATCCCCGGCAAGAACAGCTACGGTCCGAGGTGGTCCCCGGACGGATCTCGCCTTCTCATAAACCACTGGGACGACGTCAAAATGGACTGGACTATAGGCCTTATGGACCTGGAGACCGATAGCTTTACGGTCCTCATAAAGGGGCATACAGGGCTCTACAGCCCCTTCTGGTCTCACGACGGAAGGTTCGCCTTCGCCCAGGACTTGGAGAACCTATTTAAGATCGACGTCCTAGCCAACAAGCTGGAGGAGAGAAGATCCCTCTCCGATGTTATCGGAGAGGGATCTGCCTCAAGCGCCATACATTTTTCCTGCTCCCCCGACGGGGAGAGGTTGCTTTTCGACTGCGACGTGGAGGCGGACAAGTCCTGGTCCTCTCTGGGGGAACCACTTATATCGGCGATCTTTATGTTTGACATGAAGGGAGGAAAGACGGCCCGCCTGACCGACCAGACCATCTGTGCCGTCCATCCCTCGTGGCTACCTGCAGGGAAGGGGGTCATCTTCTCAGGCTACACCCCAAAAGACGTTAACAAAAAGGGATCTCCCTTCTCCCTCTACCTTATGGATTTTAATGGACGAAAACCAGAGCTTCTGCTAAAAGACGGCGACCAACCGTCTTCCTCCAGGTAGCTATCGAACCTCCGACTCCCAGT
>CAYNAN010000112.1:0-2239 GCA_964395085.1 uncultured Synergistaceae bacterium | reverse complement strand
GTTCTTGACAGACCTCATCTTCTTGACGATAATGCAGTCTATATCTTTTGATCATAGACAGGAGGATAAAAATGAAAAGAGCAACGGCACTTTTAGCCTTGGCGGCCCTTCTTATAACAGGCTCCATGGCGTTCGCCGGATCGGACAAGCCTCTGGCGGGGCAGAACATAAGTATCTTCTGCGCCGCTACCGGCGAGGACAAGATCTTCGCCGAGTTCACCAAGGATACGGGCATAGTTGTCAACTACCTGAGCATGTCGTCAGGTGAGGTACTGACTAGGCTTAGAGCTTCACAGGGCAAGAACATCGCCGACGCTTGGTACGGTGGCGGAGTGGACAGTTTCCTCGTCGCTGGACAGGAAGGATACCTGGAGTCCTACAGGTCCCCTGAAGCGGAGCTTATCCCAGAGCAGTATAAGGATAAAGAGGGCTACTGGACCGGCCTCTCCCTGGTTGCTGTGGACCTGATAATCAACAAGGACGTCATGAAGGATAAAAACCTTCCCCTGCCAAAGACCTGGGAGGACCTGGGTAAGCCCGAGTACAAGGGCGAGGTCATGATGAGCAACCCCACCATCTCGGGCACCAACTACTCGGTGCTTTTCTACATCATCGAGGCTTACGGCGAGGAGAGAGGATGGGAGATAATAAACAAGATAAACGAAAACATCCCCTTCTACACCAAAAGAGGATCTGGCCCCCCCAATAAGGCAGCGATGGGAGAGGTCGCCATAGGCATCGACCCTTACGACGTAGGTGTAAAGCTCATAGAGCAGGGCCAACCTGTAATATCGGTGTTCCCAGAGGACGGGACCCCCGGATCCCTGGCTCCCGTGGCAATAATGAAGGACGCTAAGAACATGGACGCGGCCAAGGCCTTCGTGGACTGGTGTCTATCAAAGAGGGGACAGGAGGTCCAGATGGCCAACACCGCCAAGGTCGGAACCAGGCCTGACGCCGAGGTCCCAGAGTACCTCAAGGGGCTGAAAAACGCCAAGGTAGTCATTGTCGACCCGGTCAAATCAGGGGAGATGAGAGATGAGATCCTGGACAGATGGCAAAAGGACTGCGGTGACAAAGCGGAACAGTAGGTCAGGACTAGGGGCATCCATGGATGCCCCTTTTTTCCTGTACGCCACCCTAGCTCTAGGAGTTTTTGTCTTCATACTGTGGCCCACCTTGGTCATGCTAAAAGAGAGCATCTATATAGATGGCTCCCTGAGCTTCGGACACTATCGCTCACTGCTGCTGGAAAACAGGACGTTGCTTAAAAACAGCCTCTTTGTGGGTTTCTGGACCACCCTATTCGCCCTGATAATAGGGCTCTCCTGCGCCCTATACGTGACCCACACCGACCTTTGGGGAAAGAAAGCGATCCTGTCGGTTCTGCTTATGACCCTAATATCTCCCCCCTTCGTGTCCTCCCTATCCTACATAATGCTCTTCGGGCGGCGAGGGCTTATAACATGGAAGCTGCTTGGGATCCGATGGAATCCCTACGGTCCAGGGGGGATTATAGCCATGGAGGCGGTTGGATTTGCGTCCATTGCGGCCTTTCTCATAATGGCCGTCCTGAGAGGGATAGACAGGAGCCTTGAGAGGGCCTCACTGGACCTAGGGGGGAGCCGATGGAACACCCTGATCGGAGTAACCCTTCCCCTAGCCTGGCCTGGGATAATGACCGCCGGACTGATAGTGTTCATAAGGTCCCTCTCGGACTTCGGCACGCCTATGTTCATAGGGGGAAACTACAACGTCCTGGCCACCCAGGCCTATATGACCGCGGTGGGGTCCTACGATCTACCGAAAGCGGCGGCGATTTCCACGGTGCTACTCATACCGGCTCTGGCGGTCTTCATGGTGTACCGCAGGGTCATGGGGAAAAACGCCTCCCTATTCTCCTCCAAGACCGCCAGCGACGAAGGAGCGGCACTTCCCGGGGGAGTTCAGGCCATAATATTCACTGTGGTATGGGCCTTCGTGGCCTTGGAGGTCGCCAAGTACGGCGCGATCCTTGTCGGGGCGTTCGTGAAAACCTGGGGGGTGAACTTCACCTTTACGCTAAAACACATGGAGGCCCTCCAGGCCGCCAAGATGGGAAGCCTGGTTAGAAGCCTTAAGTACGCATCCATAGCGGCCTTTTCGGCGGCCTTTATGGGGATCCTCCTGGCGCGGTTTCTGGGACGGGCAAAAGGGCTATTCGCCAGGACGGTGGACTTCACCGCCGATCTTCCCTTTA
>CAYNAN010000111.1:0-6512 GCA_964395085.1 uncultured Synergistaceae bacterium | reverse complement strand
TTTTTAAACTCCTGAACGAAAAGATATCCTATGAATCCCTGGCTCTCGGCGCCACACACGTCCATGGGCATGGCCGGAACCTTGTCCCTGCCGGCCTCGTTCTGGATCAGGATCGCTCCGACCTGGGGACCGTTGCCGTGGGTCAAGACCACATCGTAACCTGCACCTATCATCTTCACTATCTGGGCTACCGTGCTGGCGACGCTGGCCCTCTGGTCCTGCTCCGTTCCCTTCTGGCCTCTTTGAAGTATGGCGTTGCCTCCCAGGGCTACTACGACTCTCTTGCTCATTGGACATCCTCCGTTCAAAGTTTAGTTTAAGTTTTATGTACCTCGGCTCTATGGAGCCGTCGGTCTCGGTTTTCTCGGTATAAATCTGCCCCTACCGGGATCGCAACAGAGAGCCCCGTCACTGAAGACCACCTCCCCTCTGGATATGGTGGTCAGTACCTTGCCCTGGAGCTCCATGCCCTCGTAGGGGGAGAAGTCGACGTTCATGTGCAGGTCCTCCGCCCTCACCGTCCAATTTGCCGACGGGTCGAAGATGACTAAGTCACCGTCGTATCCCGGGACTACCCTGCCCTTTCCGGTCAGGCCGTAGCGGTCCGCCGGAGCCTGGGACGTTATGAGAGGCAGATGCTCCACCGGTATGAGGCCCTTCAGGACCCCCTGATATACCAGAGGCAGCGTAAGCTCGACCCCTGGAAGGCCGTAGGGCAGATCGGAGAAAGACCCTTTCCACGTCTTCTGGGCCTTGGTGAAGGGACAGTGGTCGGTGGCGACGAAGTCCAGCACCCCTGAGTTCAGTGAGCTCCAGAGGGCCTGACGATCCCGGTTCGACCTCAGGGCCGGGCTGGCGGAGTAAAGGTGTCCGTCGGGCCGGTCGTAGACCTCGTCGGTGAGGAAAAGGTATTGTGGACAGGTCTCGCCGGTTATGTCCACTCCTCGCCTCCGGGCCAGTTCTATACGGCTCGCCCCGAGGCCGGAGCTGACGTGGACCACGTGGACCGACGCCCCTGTGGCCTCGCCGTAGAAGGCCACCTGATCTATGGCGGCTCCCTCGCAGGTGTCGGGCCTGGTACGGGCCAGGGCCCTCATGGACCCCTTCTGCTCCTCCGACAGCTCCGACGTCAGGGCCCTTATAAGCTCGTCGTCCTCGGAGTGGACCACCGCCACCGCCCCGAGTTCGGCTATCTTCGAGAAACATCTGAACAGGGTTCCTCCGTCGGATCTCCTGCCTGAGTCGCCGTAGGCGGTGAAGAACTTGAAGCTGGTGATTCCCCGTTCCACAGCCTGGGCGATCTGGTCCTCCTTGCCGGGACGCCAGCCTATGACCTCGCAGTGGAAGCTGTAGTCGGCGACGGCGGGACGGGCTGTCTCAAGGCGGGACTCTATATCCTCCAAAATGGTGGTGTTACCGCTCCCGACGGTGAAATCAACCACGGTGGTAACCCCTCCAGCCAGGGCCGCGCCGGTCCCGGATAAAAAGTCGTCGCTGGAGCGATCCCCCCGGACCGGGAGGTCAAGGTGGACGTGAGCGTCCACGACGCCAGGGAGAACCATAAGTCCCTGGGCGTTCAGCTCCTGCCGTCCCTTGAGTTTTTTACCTAAGGCGGCTATTTTGCCGTTTTCCAGGGCTATATCCGCAAATAACGCCCCTGAAGCGGTTATTATCATACCATCTCTGACCACAAGATCATACACTAAAAATCACCTCCGTGGGAAGTTGAGTTTATGATTTTCGATATTATCGCCGCTCTTTTTCGTAAGGGATCCCCAACGTGGCAGGGACGTTGAAGTTGCTCCTGGCCACCGTCGCGACTATGGTCAGGATATAGGGTATGGCTATAAGGAACTCGTTCGGGACCAGCGTTATGCTGGAGGTCTGAAGCTGGATCGCCACCGCATCGGCTAGGCCGAAGACCAGAGCCCCCACGAAGACCCCCATAGGATTCCAGTTGCCCAGGAAACATATGGCGAAGGCTATCCATCCCCGTCCACCGATGATATCGTTGGTGTACATCCCCAGGAACGCCAGGGAGTAAAAGGCTCCCGCCAGACCGTCGACGGCCCCGGCCACCAGCAGTGTCCTGAACCGAACCTTGTCCACGTCGATCCCGGCGGCCTCAACGGCCTCGGGGTTTTCTCCGGTGGAACGGAGGATCAGACCGAGCTGAGTTCGGTAGAGAACCCAGTACCCCAGGGGTATCAAGGCCCAGGCGAGGTAGGTCAGAGGGCTTTGGGTGAACAGGGCCTTGCCAAGCACCGGTATGGAGGACAGCAGAGGAACGGCCATGGGCCTTATGGGCTCCACAGTCAGAGGCAGGAGGGGAACGCCGAAGATCACCCTGTAGAGGTATATTCCAAGCCCTGCTGCGAAGATGTTCAGCGCCGTCCCCGTGACTATCTGGTGTTGCTTCAGCCTCACTGTGAAGAGGCCGTAGACCGCCGCGACCGCGCCCCCTACCGCCATGGCGGCGACAAGACCCAGAAGGATATTTCCGCTTGAATAGGCCACCACGAAACCGCCCCAGGCCCCCAGCAGGAAGATTCCCTCTATGGCTATGACCATTACCCCTGTCCGTTCGGCGTAGACCTCCGCCAGTCCACCGAGGAGCAGCGGCGTGCTCATCTGTAACGCTCCGGCTATAAGCCCGGTGATGACCGTCATCTCCGATCTCCCCCTTTCTTGAGAGCCCTTTTGCTCGCTGCGGCGGAGAGAGCTGCCTGAGCTGCGTAGGACAGTATCACCGAGAGCATTACGAACCCCTCCATGATCCCTATTATGCTTGAGGGGACCCCGGAGGTCTGGACCGCCAGGTTCCCTCCGACCTGGAGGGCCCCGAAAAGGATCGAGGCGAGGACGATCCCCAGGGGATGGGCGTTGCCCAGTATGGCTATCCCTATGCCCTCGGCCCCTATCATGGGGCTGAAACCCTGGACGAGCATATGCTGCATTCCGTTGACCTCGGTGAACCCGGCCAGGCCCGCGAAGGCGCCGCTTATGGCGAAAACCGCCACGAAGATGCCTCCGGAGTTTATGCCTGCGTATCTAGCGGCGTTCCGGTTCATGCCGACGGCCCTGATCCTGTAGCCCAAAGAGGTCCTCCAGAGGATAAACCAGGCCAAGAACGCCGCGACCAGGGCAAGAACGAAGCCCCAGTGCAGCCTGGTTTTCGGGATAAGGGCCGGTATCCAACCGGCGTCGGCGATAACGTCGGTCTGGGGGTACTCCCCCTTGGCCTCCCTGAGAGGCCCTCTCAAGAGGTAGTTCATGATCGCCAGTGCCACGTAGGTGGACATCATGCTGATCAGAAACTCGTTCGCGTTGAACCTGGCCTTGGCTAAGCCAACTAAAGAGGCCCACAGGCATCCCATCAGGGCGGCCCCCAAGGCACACAGAGGGAGGACCACCAGAGGAGAGCTGTCCCCCATGGAGATGGCTACCCAGGCGGCGGCAACGCATCCAAGGTAAAACTGGCCCTGGGCCCCTATGTTGAACAGGTTTGCCCTGAAGGCAAAGCCGAAGGCCAGCCCTGTGAGTATCAAAGGGGTCGCCTTGGCGAAGATATCCGCCACGTTGTATTCGTCCCTGAAGGCCATGGACACTATTTTCCCGTAGACCGATAGGGGGTCGGCCCCTAGCAGGGTCATCATAAGGCCGCTAGCCACCAGCCCCACCGCTACAGACAATATGGGCCAGGCCACCGACCCAAGGGCCGCACCGTGCTTACGATCAGCCATGATGAACCTCCTCCACCCCTGCCATCAGAAGGCCTATTCTGTCCACGTTCATGTCACTCCGGTCCAGGACGTCCAGTATTTTCCCTCGATATATGACCCCTACCCGGTCGGAAAGGGTAAGCACCTCCGAAAGCTCCGTCGATATGAGAAGAATGGCCTTTCCCTTGGACCTCTCCTCCATCAGGACCGAGTGGACGTAGTCCGCCGCCCCAAGGTCCAGTCCCCTTATGGGCTGGACCGCTACAAGAAGGCTGGATCCAAGACCGATCTCCCTGGCTATGACCACCTTCTGCTGGTTTCCGCCGGAAAGGGCCTTCGCCTTTGTGGATGGGGACGGAGCCTTTATGGAGAACCTGCCCACAAGGGCCGCCCCGTGTTCCCCTATGGAGCCGCCGTCCATCACACCGGACCTGAAGTAGGGCCTGTCGCCGCTGTTTTTTAGTATAAAGTTCTCCTCCACCGACATATCCAGGACCAGACCGTCTTTGTGTCTGTCCGCCGGTATGTAGCCGACGCCGGAGGCAATTATTTCCTTCACCGGTAGGCCGGTGATATCCCTGCCGTTGAGAGTTATAGATCCCTCCACCGGGGTCCTCAGGCCGCAGATAGCCTCGGCAAGCTCCTGCTGTCCGTTTCCGCTCACCCCCGCTATGCCGAATATCTCCCCTCTGCCTACGGTCAGAGAAAGTCCGTTCAGGGCGATAGATCCCCTGTCGTCCTTCACCGTGAGGTCCAGCACCGAAAGCACCGGCTCCCCGGGAAGGCCCTCCCTGTGGCCGGACACCAGCTCAAGGTCCCTTCCGACCATCATCCTCGCCAGCTCCCTCTCGCTGGACTCGGCGGTCGAGACCGATCCGACGACCTTTCCGGCCCTCATCACCGTGACCGAGTCGGCCATAGCCATGACCTCCCCCAGCTTATGGGTTATGAGGATCACCGAGTTGCCCTGGGAGGTAAACTCCCTTACGAACTCGCCTAGCCTCTCGGTCTCCTGAGGGGTCAAGACCGCCGTAGGCTCGTCCATTATGAGTATCCTGGCCTTCCTGTAGAGTGCCTTTACTATCTCCACCCTCTGCTGCATCCCTACAGGGAGCTGTCCCACCTTGCCGTAGGGGTCGACCTCAAGGCCGTACCGTGAACCTAGCTCCCTCAGCTCCGAGGCGACCCTCTCCAGGTCGAGACGATCCATAGAGGATCCCAGCCCTAGGACGACGTTCTCCGCCACCGAATGGACCGGAACCAGGCTGAAGTGCTGGTGTATCATACCTATCCCCAGGGCCATAGCGTCCTGAGGGGAATCTATCCTCACCGATGAGCCGTCCACCAGGATCTCCCCCTGATCCGGCCGATACATGCCGTACAGTATCCTCATCAGGGTGGTCTTTCCGGCTCCGTTCTCCCCTAAAAGAGCCAGCACCTCCCCCTTTTTCACCGATATATGCACGTCCTCGTTCGCCACAGTCCCGGGGAAATACTTGGTTATCCCCTTCAGCTCCACCGCTGGAACCCCGTCAGGTTCCTGTCCTTTCATGTAAAGCCCTCCTCCACCTACAAAAAAGGCCGGGAGAGGGCGAGCCCGTCCCGGCCGGTAACGTTAATCCAGAGACTCAGGGAACTGAGAGGCGAAGTAAAGCATGTTGCCGTTGGAGATAGCCTCCTCGGCCTGCTTCACGTATCCTCTGACCTCCTCGGAGACCTGGTCGGTGTAGGCGACCTTGACTATGCCCTCGGCTACTCCCGCTCCGTTGACCTCAGGGGCAAGGGTTCCTTCCATGAACTTCTCGAGGGTCCAGGTGTACATGGCGGCGAAGTCGAAGTAAACGCTGGCCACCACCGTGCCCTTGGCTATGTCGTTTTGGTTGCTGGCGAAGCCGACGAACTTGACGCCCTTCTCCTTGGCTGCCTGTATGGCTCCCAGGCCGACCTGATTAGCGTAGAAGAACAGGACGTCAGCTCCCTTGTCTATCATGGAGGTGGCCATCTGCTTGCCAAGGGCCACATCGCTCCAGGAGTTGGCGTAGGCCCTGTTCGCCGAGACCTCGGGGCTACCTATCCTGACACCGTACTCGTAGGTGTTCATGAGGCGGACCATAAGCTTGTTGGGGAATCCTCCGACCATCCCTATTTTTCCGGTCTTGGTGGTAAACCCGGCGATTATCCCGGCCAGGTAGCTGGCCTCGTATTCCTTGGGAAGGACGGGACGGACGTTAGGTCCGTTGGAGACCATCCCGTTGACCACGCAGAAAACGCTGTCAGGGTATTTGGATGCGACCCTGTTGGCGGCCTCGTCGAACTGGGTTCCCGCCGCCATTATGAGGTCGTAGCCTCTCTCGGCGTAGTTTCTGAAGGTCGACTCGTAATCGCTCGCCTGTACGTTCTCGACGTACTCCATGGATGTTCCCAGCTTTTCGTTGCAGGCCAGAAGCCCTGCGTAGTTTGTGGCGTTCCAGCTCTGGTCGTTTATGGGACCAGGGAGCACCAGCACGATTTTGTAGTCACCTGGCTTTTTGTCCGACGCAAAACCTGGGACCACACCGATAAGAGCCACACATGCCGCTAACACCAACGATACAAACGCTTTCTTCGTGTTCATCTTTTTCCCTCCTTCGATTTGGAAAAACGGGGCCAGGGGAGCCGGGTGAGCCCGCCTCCCCTTAAGCTTAAATTGAAAACATCTCTAAAAACTCTGATCCTCGGAGAGATCGTTCCGACGGAGCCCATTCGAGCCCGTATACTCGACATGCCGCCTTTGAGTACGAATGGGGCGAC
>CAYNAN010000110.1:4595-6529 GCA_964395085.1 uncultured Synergistaceae bacterium | reverse complement strand
AGGTCATGGAAAACGCCGTCACCCTCCAGGCTGCCCACATGGCCAGATGGATAGGTACAACCATGGAGGAGATCCGGGTCGTCTCGGGGCTCTCCTCGGTCAGATCGAGAAACCTCCAGGCGATGGCGGTGGACTTCAAAACCATAGCGACCGACAGGACCGATATTATGGACATGGTCTACGTGGACGCCGCAGGAAGACCGATAGTCAGGAGCGCTGGCGGAGTGGTCGAGTCCACCGACATATCGGTAACCGATCGTGATTATTTTCTCGCCGCCATGGAGGGGAAAGAATGGGTATCGTCGGTTTTGATCAGCAGGATCAGGGGCGAGCCTATAATAATCTTCTCCGTTCCCCTTTTGGGAGGAGAGAGAACCGAGTTTGACGGCCTGGTGTTCGGATCGGTCAGAATTGCCCACCTGTCGAACCTGCTCTCAAAACAGAGGTTCGGCAGCGGAGGGACCTTTCAGCTTTTCGACGGAATGGGGTGTCCCTTAGGAGACGACTTTAAACCCTACGATCCTCACAATCACCCTCACTTCGACGTCGCCAAAGCCAGGGAGGAAGGGGGGCTTATGGTAGAGGACGAGAGCTCCGATACCCTGACCTACGTCATGCCGATTTCGGGAAGCGACCTCTTAGTTGGAGGATCCCTTTCTCTAGGTGAAATCCGCGCAGGGGCAGCGAGGCTCGTAAAGGCAACCACTGCCGCCTTGGCGTTGCTGTCTCTTATAGGGCTGGCGCTTTTTCTGTCCCTGACGAGGAAAATAAGCCGATCTCTGGACACCTTAGGCGACAGCCTCTCCTCTGTGGCGGAAGGGGATTATTCCCCTATGGAGAGCTCCGTATTTTCCCCTCTCCCCAAAGAGCTTAGAGATATAGCTGAGGCTATAGAGTACCTCAAGGAACAGGTCCGAGCCTCCATAGAGGAGATAAGGGAACAGGGCATCCGAGATTCCCTGACCGGCCTGCACAACCGGCGGTTCTTCGAGGAGACCATAAGGGAGCTGGGCAAGGGGCACATGGACCCGGTCACGGTGGTCATGTGCGACGTCAACGGCCTTAAGCTCATAAACGACGGCATGGGCCATAAGTGGGGAGACAGGCTTATAGAGAGGGCGAAGGAGATCCTCCTGGAGATCGCAGGGGAGCAGGACACCGTCGCCCGTATCGGAGGGGACGAGTTCGCCGTCGTAATGCCCCAAAACGACGGTTCCGGGATAGACCTGCGGTTCAGGGATATAGTCTCCTCGGCCAACTCCGATGACATCGATATCCCCCTGTACATGGCCTGGGGGACCGCCAGCGGCAACGCCGCAGTCAGGTCGATAGACGAGATCGTGAAGGACGCCGACGAACGTATGTACGCCCTAAAGGAGATCCAGAGGGAAGACGCCAGAGGGGGGATCCTCAAGTTCTTCCTCAATACCATAAAGAGTAGGGAAAACAGGAGGACCAGCCATATGGACCGGTGTCGGGACATAATGGACCGATTTCTGAAGACCATCCCTGAGGTGGACGGTCTCTTCAGGAAAAGGATGGTTCGCCTTGCGGCTATCCACGACATAGGCCTTATAGGGGTAGACAGCGAGATCCTAGCCAAGAAGGGCCCTCTGAGCGACGAGGAGATGAGGGAGGTCAGAAGCCACCCTGAGATAGGCTACCGCATCGCCTTCGCCGTACCCAACCTGTCGGACCTGGCGGACCCCATACTACACCACCACCAGAGGTGGGACGGCCGTGGCTATCCCCTTAGAAAAAGCCCTGTTTCGGGAGAGGACATCCCTTTGGAGAGCCGAATAATGTCCCTGGTCGACAGCTACGAGGCCATGACCCACAGGGAGTACTTATCGGTGCTTAGCCACAGCGAGGCCATAGAGGAGATAAGGGCCTCCGCCGGATCCCAGTTCGACCCGATCTGGGCGGAGCGGTTC
>CAYNAN010000110.1:0-4495 GCA_964395085.1 uncultured Synergistaceae bacterium | reverse complement strand
CTGTTTTTGCAGGCGGTCCTGTTTCAGTTCGGCGGCCTGACGACCTTGGGGGTCAACGTGATGGACATGGCCTTCCCGGGGCTGGTGTTCGGGGCGATCTTCAGGGCGATGTTCGTGTCAAAAGGCAAGTGGGGACTGCTGTCAGGAGCCTTTTTATGCAGTGCCGGAGGGGTCTTGCTCACCGCGGTCATGACCGCCGGAGCCCTTGCCCTGACGGGGGAGAACTTTACCGCCGCGGCCAAACTCATAGTGTGGGCACACATACCGGTAGCCCTCATAGAGGGAGTGGTGGGAGCTATGGCCATAGGATTTCTGGCCCGGACAAGGCCGAACATGATAGGAAGAAAGAACGGTGAACTGCTGTGAAAAGATCTTTTTGCCTTATAGCCCTTGTGTTTTGCCTCGCCGTCTCCCCGGCCTTCGGACACAACGTCCTCATGATGGCCAACTTCGAGGGTGACAAGGTGACTGGGGAGTCCTACTTCAGCACGGGAGAGGCTATCGAGGACGCCCCCGTCACGGTGGAGTCAAACGGATCGATCGTCGGAGAGGGGAAGACCGATAAAGAGGGAGCCTTCTCCATTGCCATACCATCTGGAATAACCTCCGCGAAGGTGACTATCAACGCCGGAATGGGGCACGTGGCCCACGAGGACATAGCCAGGGAGGCCGCTCCGGAGGCCACAACCGAGGCGAAAGACGCTCCCTTAGCCATGCCGTCTAGCATATCTGAGCAGGATATAAGAAAGGCGGTAGCGGCGGAGGTGGCCCCTCTAAGACAGATGATCTCCGACCTCCACAAGGCCCAGACCAAGCCCGATATGCCAAGGATATTGGGCGGCATAGGCTATATCATAGGTATAGTTGGAGCCTTTATGTGGGGAAGGAGCCGTGGCTGATTCCCCTCTTTGCAGGATAGACCCACGGTGGAAGATACTTCTCGCCCTCTCGGTCTCGATCGTGGCCTCGGTCTCGACGGAGATAAAAACCGCTGCCTTCATGGTAGGCTACGGGCTTATACTGGTGATACTGGGACGGTTTAAGTTCATCGACATAGCGAAAAA
This sequence comes from uncultured Synergistaceae bacterium, assembly GCA_964395085.1. GTDB lineage: Bacteria > Synergistota > Synergistia > Synergistales > Dethiosulfovibrionaceae > Dethiosulfovibrio. The sequence continues at coordinate 3,431 of CAYNAN010000110.1, read as the reverse complement.
ACTGGCGGCGGTAAACGGCCTGCTGCTGTCCCTGTGGCTGACGCTCCCCTTCACCACCCCTGGAGATAGGATGATCTTAGGTCCTCTATCGCCATCGCTTCAGGGGCTGGAGCTGGCATGGATGATAACGCTAAAGAGCAGCGCCATGACTCTGGTGTTGATGGGACTTCTGGGAACCAGCCCACTGCACCTCGTCCTACAGGGGCTCAGGGACCTGGGGCTCCCGTCAAAATTGGTGATGCTCCTTCACTTCTGCTCCCGCTATGTCCACGTCATCTCAGACGAGAAAAGGCGTATCCACGAGGCGGCGACCCTCAGGGGATACAGGCCGGGATTGTCAAAAATGGGGCTTAAGACCGCCGCCTCGCTGGTGGGATCGCTTTTAGTCAAAAGCTACGACCGATCCATGAGGGTGAACGACGCCCTCATGCTCCGGGGGTTTGACGGAACCTTCCCCACGGTCCACGAGCCCCTTCCCATGAGGATGCCGGACATAGCCCGGTTTGGAAGCCTGGTGGCGATCTTCGGGGGGTGTCTTATCCTTTGAGCTTCATCGAAATGACGGAGATCTGCTTCTCTTACAGGCCTGGAACCCCGGTGCTGGAGGGGCTATCCCTGGCTATTGAACAGGGGCAGAGACTGGCTCTCAGGGGACACAACGGATCAGGGAAAACCACTCTATTCAGGATCATGATGGGCCTTATCTCTCCTCAGAGCGGGACCCTCTCGTTTATGGGCAGACCGGTCCAGGACGAAGAGGGCTGGAGAAAGCTGCGCAGCCGGATAGGGATGGTGTTTCAGGACCCCGACGACCAGCTTTTCTGTCCGACCCTCCTGGACGACGTGGCCTTCGGTCCACTTAACTACGGGATGGATAAAAAACTAGCGAGGGATCTATCCCTGTCGGTCCTCAAGTCCCTTGGAATCGAGGGCTTGGCTGAAAGCCCTCCCTATACCCTGTCGGGAGGGCAGAAGAAGCTGGGGTCCCTCGCGACGGTGCTCTCCATGAAGCCGTCCTTCTTGCTCCTGGACGAGCCATCCGCAGGACTGGATCAGGACGCCACGGACAGGCTCGTCCGGGCTCTGATGGATTTTCCAGGTGGATATCTGGTTTCCTCCCACGACAGAGAATTCATAGACAAGGTCACCGATGAGAGCCTTCACCTGACCAGCAGACATCTGAGACTAGAGTGAACGAAGATAGCCGGATAAGGACCGATAAATCGGTGCTTATCCGGCTATCTTTCTTGAGATGGGACATTCCTTTGGGATATAATCAGATAATAAAGAAAGGTCACAGGTCTCACACATTCAGGAGGTGAAGATATGACTATACGCCACAGGTTTGGCCTACTGATGGTCATACTGGTGCTGACCCTTGTCGGCATGGGAGGAACAACCTTCGTCAGAGGGGACAGTATCCTCAGAAACCAGGTGGACGAAACGGGAATGGAGACCGTCAGAGGGGCGTCGGATACCGTCAAGGAGCACTTCGACATGCTGGCGGGGATAATCGACAATAACGCTATGGCCATAGCCCAGGCGTGGCGGGAGGGCAAGAGGAGCTTCACCGACATGCAGGACGTCATGGTCGAGTCTCTGGGCCGAAACTCAAAACGGGGGTTCCAGGACCTTTACTTCGGCTTCGAGAGCAACGGAGACTTCGCCACGAGCCACAGACTGGTCGCCCCTGAGGGCTTCGACGCAAGGAAGAGAAGCTGGTACGTCCTGGCCCAGAAGCTGGGCAAGGGCAAGATAGGGGTCACCGAGCCCTATATCGACGTCACAACCAAACAGCCGGTAATCTCACTCAGCACGTTGGTATACGACGACCAGGGCAACCTGATCGGCACCGTAGGTGCGGACGTGGGGATAGACCATCTGGTGGAGTTCACCAAAAAGCTAACCATCCTGGGGCAGGGCAAGGGAGTGCTCCTCAGCGGCGAGGGAATGATCATAGCTGGACCGGTGGAAGAGGACGTCATGAAGGCAAAGCTCACCGACAAGTCAGAGCCAGACGTGGCGGAACTAGGACGGCGGATGACCTCCGGCCAGACCGGGGCCTTAGAGGTGGACCTGAACGGACGGCACACCGCCTTCTACACCTCGACTCCCTGGGGGATATCGCTAGCCATACTGTACCCTCACAGCGCCATAGTCTCACTGGTGAGGTCTTTGACCGTACCGCTCATAATAATATCCCTCGTCGCACTGATAACTACCTTGATCACCGTGATTCTGACCTATAAGGGAATAGTGTCTCCTCTGAGAAAAGTCTCCACCATGGCGGCGTCCATAAAGGACCGAGACCTGACGGTGGACCCACGGTCCATAGGCTACAGGGCAAGGGACGAGCTGGGGCACATGATACAGGCCCTCGCCGACATGGTCGACGGCTTCAGGTCCACCATAGAACACGTGGCAGGGGAGTCCACCCACATAAGCGCCAGCTCCTCTGGCCTTGCGGCCCTTAGCGAGCAGACCAGCGCCTCCATGGACGAGGTCAAGCAGGCGGTTCAGGATATGGTGGTCCTGGCGGAGACCAACGCCGCCTCCCTGGAGGAGACCAACGCAGGGGTGGAGGAGGTTTCCTCCAGCGCCCACATGGCCGCCGAGTCGGCCACCCAGGGAACCGAGGCCACAGCCACCGCCACCGAGACCGCTGAAGGAGCGGTTAAGCTGGTATCGGTGGTCATAGACGGGGTCGAGTCGGTGGGCAAAAAGTCCGAGGAGACCGTCAAAAAGATGAACAGCCTGGCCGAGTCGGTCCAGAAGATAACCGGCTTCATCGACACCATAAACTCCATCGCCGATCAGACGAACCTGCTGGCCCTGAACGCCGCCATAGAGGCAGCGAGAGCGGGAGAGGCGGGGAGAGGCTTCGCCGTGGTGGCCGAGGAGGTCCGAAAGTTGGCGGAGGAATCGGGCCACGCGGCGGGAAATATCGACGTGCTGATAGGAGACCTCCAGAAACAGGCCAAAGAATCCATATCCATAACCAAGGAAAACGAGGCCGTCATGAAGGAGACCGTAGGCAAGGCGTCGGAGGCCAGAGTAGGGCTCGAACGGACCCTGGAGAGCATAAAGACCGTCAACGGGGCCATGCAGAACATCGCCGCTACCTCCCAGGAACAGGCTGCGTCCTCCAACGAGATGTCCAACGCCGTGGACCTGGCGTCCAAGTCCACCGTGGAAATGGCGGAGAAGGTGAGCTCCATAAGGGGATCCTCTCAGGAGACAGCCCAGGCCTCCGAGAACGTGGCAAAAGAGGCGGAGAAGCTGGCGAAACTGGCCCAGTCCATAGAGACGGAGCTCAAAAAGTTCCACACAAAAGGATCGGGACTGACGGTAAAGAACTAAAGAGAATCTCTAGGAACGCCGCTCCTCGGAGAGATCGTTCCGACGGAGCCCATTTGAGCCCTTAGACTCGA
>CAYNAN010000109.1:2775-6636 GCA_964395085.1 uncultured Synergistaceae bacterium | reverse complement strand
CGGCATGTCGAGTATACGGGCTCAAATGGGCTACGTCGGAACGATCTCTCCGAGGGGTAGAGTTTTTAAAAATCCCCTGCTTTACGTGTGGGGATTGTGTTAGAATGAGAAACATAGCACAAACGAAAAGGGGGGAAATCATGGAAACCAGAGTGGCAATTATAGGGATCATCGTCGAGGACAAGGACTCGGTGGAGGAGCTGAACTCCATACTCCATAACTACGGAAAATGGATCATCGGCAGGATGGGGCTCCCTTATCAACAGAGGGAGATAAGCATCATCAGCATCGCCATGGACGCCCCTAACGACGAGATCAGCGCCCTGTCCGGCAAACTGGGGAAGTTGCCGGGAGTGACCGCCAAGACGGCCTACGCGAAGCTCAAGGGAGAGGAATAAAAACTAATCTTTTGCTGAAGGGAAAGACATCTCTGACCCGACGAAGAAAGGACGATTTCAAATGTACGATCCAAAGTCCAACGAGGCTACAACTTTCATAAACCACCAGGAAATAACCGAGAGTCTATCATGGGCTCACGAGAACAGGACAAACCGGGCCCTCATAGAGGAGATCCTGGACAAGGCCAGGACAAGGAAGGGGCTATCCCACCGAGAGGGCTCGGTCCTATTGGCCTGTGAGCTTGAGGATAAAAACCAGGAGATATTCGCCCTGGCGGAACAGATAAAGAAGGACTTCTACGGCAACAGAATAGTCCTCTTCGCCCCTCTATACCTGTCAAACTACTGCATAAACTCCTGCGTGTACTGTCCCTACCACGTGACGAACAAGAACATCGCCAGGAAAAAGCTCACCCAGGAGGAAATCAAACGAGAAGTCACCGCCCTTCAGGATATGGGACACAAGAGGCTCGCCATAGAGTCGGGAGAACACCCGACCATGAGCCCTATCGACTATATCCTGGAGAGCATAGATACCATATACAGCTGCACCCACAAAAACGGGGCCATCAGAAGGCTGAACGTCAACATAGCCGCCACCACAGTGGAGGACTACCGAAGCCTGAGGGACGCCGAGATCGGGACCTATATCCTCTTCCAGGAGACCTACCACAGGGAGAGCTACGAAAAGCTCCATCCCGCCGGGCCAAAACACGACTATAAATGGCACACCGAGGCCATGGACCGAGCCATGTTGGGGGGAATAGACGACGTCGGCATAGGAGCCCTCTTCGGCCTGGAGCTTTACCGCTACGAGTTCGCCGGGCTGCTCATGCACGCCGAACACCTGGAGGCCCGCTTTGGCGTAGGCCCTCACACCATCAGCGTGCCTAGGATAAGGAAGGCCGACGACATCGACCCCTCCGCCTTCGACAACGGTATAGACGACGACACCTTCGCCAAGATAGTGGCCTGCCTTCGGGTATCGGTTCCCTACACCGGCATGATCGTCTCCACCAGGGAGAGCCAAAAGAGCCGGGAGAGGGTATTGCACCTGGGGGTATCCCAGATCAGCGGAGGATCGAAGACCAGCGTGGGCGGATACTGCGAGCCAGAGCAGGACGACGACAACTCGGAGCAGTTCGACACCAGCGACAAGAGGACCCTTGAGGAGGTCATCCGGTGGCTGATGGACATGGACTACATCCCCAGCTTCTGCACCGCCTGCTACAGGGAGGGGCGGACGGGGGACCGGTTCATGAGCCTGTGCAAGAGCGGCCAGATCCAGAACTGCTGCCACCCCAACGCCCTCATGACCCTGAAGGAATACCTCGAGGACTACGCCTCAACCGATACAAAGTCCATCGGTGAATCGCTAATCACCAGGGAGCTGGGCAACATCCCAAAGGAAAAGGTCCGGGGAGTGGTCATGGACCGACTGGGCAAGATAGAGCAGGGACTAAGGGACTTCCGCTTCTGAGCCGTTCCATATGTGAGCCTAAAAAAGCCACCCCTCTGTCGGGGTGGCTTTAGCTGTCTTCAGATCGCCTCGAAGGCCTGTTTCAGGTCGGCTATCAGGTCTTCCGGGGCCTCCAGGCCGACGGAGAGACGGATAAGCCCTTTCGAGATGCCCGCCTCAAGCTGCTCCTCGTCGGAGAGGGCCGAGTGGGTCATAGACGCGGGGTGCTGGATGAGGGACTCGGTGTCTCCCAGGCTGACCGCCAGAATCCAGAGCTTGACGGCGTTTATGAACTTCTTACCAGCGTCGAAGCCGTCCTTCAGCTCCATGGTTATTATCGCCCCGTAGTGGGCCATCTGTCTGTCCGCCAGCTCCTTCTGTGGGAAGGAATCCAGGCCGGGATAGCTGACCTTGGCCACCTCGGGACGGCTCTCAAGGAACTGGGCTATCTTCATGGCGTTTTCGCAATGGTGGGGGACCCTTATGTGAAGGGTTTTCATCCCCCGAAGGAGGAGATAGGCGTCGAAGGGGGATAAGGTGGCGCCGGTTAGGTCCTTAAGGCCCTCCATCTTAACCTTTCCGATAAACTCCTTGGTCCCCACCACGATACCGGCGATTACGTCGCCGTGTCCGTTGAGGTATTTTGTGGCGGAGTGGACCACAACGTCGGCGCCGAGCTCAAGGGGCCTCTGGATCACCGGCGTGCAGTAGGTATTGTCCACTATGAGCATGGCCCCGTGGTCGTGGGCTACCTTCGCCAGAGCCTGTATGTCCACCAGGTCCATGGTCGGGTTGGCGGGAGATTCGCAGTAGATCACCTTGGTGTTGGGCTTCAGGGCGTCTTTGACCTTGTCCAGGTCTCTAAGGTCCATAAAGGTGGACTCTATTCCGAAACGGGGGAACTGATGGGCCATGAGGGAGTAGGTGCAGCCGTAGAGAGATCTGGCCGCTATGGCGTGATCGCCGCTGGAGAGGGCGGTCCAAAGCACCGACGCTATAGCTCCAATACCGGAAGCCGCTACCGCCGCAGCCTCCCCCCCCTCAAGGGCGGCTATCTTTTCCTCCACAGCGGTGTGGTTGGGGTTGCCCAACCTGGTGTAGATATACCCTTCTTCCTCGCCCTTAAACCTCTTGGCTCCCTCGTCGGCGTTTTTGAACGCGAATGTGGACGTCTGATAGATAGGGGTGGAAAGGGCTCCGGTCTCGTGATCGGGGTGGTTGCCACTGTGGACGCACTTTGTCTCAAAACGATAGGTCATTCTAAACTATACCTCCTTTATGATGGCGATTCACAAATACCATTGTATCACTTTGCGCCTATAGCTTTTCGTCCTTCTAAAGTATATTCTGTAACGAAAAAGGGGGAGGTATAAACATGACCGCACTGACGTTGCTTTTCGACGAAGAGAATCCCTGCTGGGACCACGAATCGCTGGCATTGGCAGGAGAGGATCCGGAGGGCCTGGATGAGCTCCTCCGGCTTGGTCTCGCAAAAGGGATAGGTAGAACAGGAGCGATCCTGACTGAGAAGGGGATGGAGGAAAGGGCCAGGCTTGCCGTGGATATGGGGATACCGGTCGCTCCCTACGAGGTAAAAGACCCGTCCAGGTCCCTCTGGAGGACCAAGGTTCAGCATCTGATCGACAGGGCCTTTTTAGGGAGATGGGGACTGAAGGAGTTCTCCGTCGGCGAGTCCCTGCCGGTGGTCCCATACCTTCAGGGGGAGGACCTTTACCGCCTAGACGGCGACTCCCTACGTTTTGGCTGGGAGGAAAATCCCCTGGTCCGTTCCTTTTGCGATAGGTTTAACCGGTGGGGAGTTGCGGCCAGAGAGTTTCCAGCCCCAGGAGATGCCCAGCTAAGCGAGTGGATCAAAGAAACCGGGTGCCCAACGGGATCGGTGGAGGTGGACGTGCTGCTGAGGAGCGGCTACGACTTCGACCACTACAGGACCATGGAAACCCGCCCAACCGATCGCTTTAAGCTGCAAAACGCCGACAGGCT
>CAYNAN010000109.1:0-2675 GCA_964395085.1 uncultured Synergistaceae bacterium | reverse complement strand
ACTATATACGACTGGTTCTGCGACGACCTCCGCCACATAGCCAGGCCCGACCGGTGATGGGAATTACGGCTCGAACCTGCCCTTGACCACCGCTCTGCCCCCTCGGACCACTGTTTTTCCCATGGCGAACACCGAGGATATGGACAGGTCGCCTTTCTCCAGAAGTACCAAGTCGCCGTCGTATCCCTTGGCTATCCGTCCCTTTCTGGGCAGTTTGTAAACCGAGGCGGGGGTGGTGGTTATGACCTGTATGGCGGTCTCCAGTGGAATACCCTCCACGAGGACCGAGTCCCTAACCTCAGGGAAGAGCGACCAAGACGTCCCGATGGACAGGCCGGTGAAGGCGCCGGTCGAGTCGAAGGACGGAAGGCTGCCCTGACCGTCGGAGCTGAAGGTTATCCGATCCGCCGGAACCCCCGAGTCAAGGAGCCTCCTCAGACCTTGGCTGCACTTGACCTCGCCTTCCTCGAGAAACTGGGGTGTGGTGCTGGTGGTCAGGTCCACCATGCCGCCGGACAGGGCATAGTCTATGCAGTCCTCGAATAGCTCGGGGTTTCTGTTGACGTGGGTGGGGAGGAACTGGCCCAGGCCCAGCTCGGTGGTGTCCACAATCGCCCTTATGGGGGATAGCATGGAGGGGCCGTCCCCTAGATGGACGTTGATCACCCCCGACTTGCCCCCTATCATCCCGCCTACGTGGGCGGAGGCCGCCAGCTTGGTCAATTCATCCAGCGTGGGCTGGGAGGAACGGTGGTCAGAGATGGCCACCTCCCCCACCCCCACGAACAGGTCTATCAGGACCAGGTCGTCCTGGACCGATCCTGTGAGGGTCTTGACCGGGATGGCGTAGGATCCGGTCAGGGCCCAGGCCGACAGGCCCTCCTCCCTGAGGGATCTGGCCTTCGCCAGGAGCTCGCCGGGATAACGGCAGGTGGAGTCGGTCCCGAGCACCCCTATAACCGAGGTCACACCGGCCTCTATGAGATCCGAGAGAACCACCGCCGGGGTCCTGGTGGAAAAGCCCCCCTCGCCGCCTCCACCGGCTATGTGGACGTGGCCGTCGACGAAGCCTGGCACCGCTATCTTTCCCGATCCTTCTATGACCTCCAGGTCCGGCAGGCCCTTCCCCGGAAAGGACTCTCCGACCCAGGCTATTTTATCCCCCGCCAGGAGGACATCCCCCCTGCCCAGCCTCTCCGGGCAGTACAGCTCAACCTCTTTTATCAGCTTAAACATTTACTCGATCTCCTCCGTTTTTATCCTGCCCGACAGCACCCTAGCGGCCCTGTCGCCGTCGAGGGACAGCCTGAAGGCCCTGGTGTCCCTCAGATGGGCCAACGCCGCCTCTTTGGCCCCCTCCTGATCCCTGCTCTCTATGGCGTCTATTATCCTCCGGTGTTCCAACGGTGTGTTTGTTATACCCTGATCCGCAGGGACCACCAGGGGCTGAAAGCGGCCGACGAACATTATGTAGAGTCTAGAACGCCAGAACACCGGATGAAAGGCCCTCTCCAGATAGCCGTTGCCCCCTATCCTCACTATGGAGCAGTGAAACTCCAGGTTTATGGAACGATATTCCCTGGGGAGGTTGGACAGGGCGAAAGACTCCTCCATCTCGTTGAGATGTCTGAGGTGGGCCACGTCGTCCAAAGAAGCTTTTCTAGCGGCCAGAGAGGCCGCCTCTCCCTCCAAAAGGGCCCTCATCGAAAAGACGTTCCTCATGTCCTGGGCGGAAAGGCCGGGCATACGATAACCTCTTTTGCCTGGCTCGCTCTCCAGAAACCCGGTCCCCTCCAAAAAGGTGAGAGCGTTCCTGACCCCGGTCCGCCCCATTCCGAGCTCAGATGCCAGGGCCGTCTCGTAGAGAGGCTCTCCGGGCATAAGCCTCAGGTCCTCGATTAGATCCAGTATATAATCCATAACCGCCTGAGAGGACGGGGGGAAATCGCCGCCGCTGGCCGATGGCCACATTTACCTCACTCCTTTCCGCTTTTCGGGGTAGACAACGCAACGCCAACTATGCTATGTTGTAGCCATATACTACATTATGGCGACACAATGTCAATATCGCATCATTTCTAGGGAGGGACAGCCGATCAGAATCGAGTTTTAGTTTCAATAAGGCAGCAATACCCCATACGGGGAACTTAGCAAAGGATAGGAGTTGAATCAAATATGTCGACCAAGAAAGATCCTTCATGCAAACCAATGAGAATACCTGATACATACGTCATCATCTTTTTCGTCGTCCTCCTGGCGGCAATCTTAACCTACACCGTCCCGGTGGGGACCTACAAGACCCACGAGATAACCTACGAGATGGACGGCGCGACGAAGACCAAAAACGTCCTCGTGCCGGACAGCTTCGAGCTTAAGATGGACGAACAGGGCAATCCGGTCAAGCAGGGCATCGCGATCTTCGAGCCCTACGGCGAGGTGGGCCTCTTAAACTACGTCTTCGAGGGCTTCGTATCCGGCAGCAAGTGGGGGTCAGCGGTTGGGGTTATGGCCTTCATCCTGGTCATAGGTGGAGCCTTCGGCATAATCATAAAGACCGGGGCGGTTGAGGCTGGGATTCTCCACGTCCTCAGCAAGTTCAAGGGAATGGAAAGAGCCATAATACCGGTGATGTTTCTCCTCTTCTCCCTGGGAGGGGCCATATTCGGCATGGGCGA
>CAYNAN010000108.1:0-6684 GCA_964395085.1 uncultured Synergistaceae bacterium | reverse complement strand
TTTTTTGATTTAGGGTTTTACCGCCAGCTTAGCTATGGAAATTATCGTCTCGGTTGCCTTCTCCATGGATTGGACCGGTATGAACTCGTACTTGCCGTGGAAGTTATGGCCTCCTGTGAAGATATTAGGACAGGGCAGCCCCATATAGGACAGCCTGGCCCCGTCGGTACCGCCCCTTATAGGCTCTATGGAAGGAGTTATTCCCACCGCCTCCATGGCTTTCTTCGCCAGGTCCACGATGTCCATCCTCTCACGGATCTTCTCCTCCATGTTGTAGTACTGGTCCTTTATCTCCAGGGTGGCCCTGTTCTCGAACTCCCGATTTATCTGGGCCACGGCCCTTCTCACGAAATCCTTTTTCTCCTCGAAGAGCTTTCTGTCGTGGTCTCTTATGATGAACTTCATGACGCTCTCCTCCACGAGGCCCTTGAAGGTGTGGAGGTGGATAAAGCCCTGGTAGCCCTCGGTCTTCTCCGGGACATCCGTGGAGGGCATCAGCTCCGCCAGCCTCATTCCTATCTTGATGGAGTTGATCATCTGGTCCTTGGCTGTCCCTGGGTGGACGCTCCTCCCCTGTATGTTCACGGTGGCTGATGCTGCGTTGAAGTTCTCGAACTCCATCTGTCCGAGCGGCCCGCCGTCGACCGTGTAGGCCCAGTCGGCGTCGAAGCCCTTAACGTCGAAGCGATCCGCCCCCCTGCCTATCTCCTCGTCGGGGGTGAACCCTATTCTTATGGTGCAGTGGGGTATCTCAGGATGATCCTTCAGGTAGGCAACCGCGGAAAGGATCTCGGCGATACCGGCCTTGTCGTCGGCCCCAAGGAGCGTAGTCCCGTCGGTGACTATGAGGTCCTGGCCTACGTATTTTTTCAGGCAGGGAAAATCCGAAGGGGACAGGGCCATTTCCCCTGCCTTATCCAGGATGATGTCCCCCCCGTCGTACCTTTCGACTGTTCTGGGGGACACGTTCTTTCCCGAGACATCAGGCGCTGTGTCCATATGGGCTATAAAGCCTATCACCGGGCCGTCGGAGTTTCCGGGAAATGTGGCTGTGACGTAGCCGTTTTCGTCCACGGAGGGGTCTTTAAGCCCCATATCCTCCATCTCTTTTACCAGCATCCTGGCTAGGTCCCACTGACAATCGGTGCTGGGGCATGTCTTGGACGATTCGTCCGATGTGGTGTGTACCTTTGCGTACCTCAGAAAGCGATCCACTACGTCGTACATAAAATCCCTTCCTTTCCTCAAAAAAACATCCCCTCTATAATACACCTGACTCCGCCGATAGTATAATGGAGGTAGCGATGGTTTGCGAAGGGGGGGCGGTTTATGGGAAAACTGATATCTCCCGACCCGGATGTGTGGGGAAATCCGGTTCGTAGGGGAGCTGTCGAGGAGAAGCTGAAGGATAGACAGAATACAGCTCGCTACGATCGGAAAAGATACTTCCTTACGATAGCGGTCGTCTCGATCCTTCTGTCGCCTTTTGTCGTAATAGCGTTTAAGATGCTTCTGAGCTGAAAGGAGAGGTTAAGATGTCTATAAGAGGGTTTCAGATGATGATGCAGGTCCACATCCCCGTCACGGAGCACCACGTTATCTCCAGAGATATAGTCCGTAACTACGCCGATAGAGAAGAGATGGAGATGAACATGATAAACTACATAAACAACATAAGGGAGAACGACCAGATAGGCTTTGGCGACGATATTATTTTTCTCCCCTCCGGTATGGGGAAGAGGACCGTGGTGGAGTTCACCTATAAGGTGACAGACTGATATTTAAAAGGCGAGGAGAGGGCTAGCCCTCTCCTCGCCTTTTAAATATCAGTTCCTCAATGGATTCGAGAAAATCCATTGATCGATCCCTCTTGACGAGCCACGTGCCGGAGAAACGGGCCCTCTTGATATGCCCTGTCGCCCCATCCATATCGCCTTTTTCATGACAATCATAGGCGCAGAGAGCGTTGAATATGACCCCTAGATCACCGAAGATAACCCCGTCTTTATGTGTCTTGACCAGGGAGAGGCTCTCCGATAGGCTATCGAAGTCCTTCTTCAGCCACATAAGATAGGCCATCATTATCTGTATAACCCACCTCCCCTGACGGATCTCCCCCTTCTGTAGCCACGTCAGGGCCCTCTTTAGATGGACCTCCGCTGAAACAGGGTCTTCGTTGTCGAGGGCGATTTTTCCCATGGAGCTCTCCACCATGGCTGAGAGGGAACTGTATCTCTGCCCCAGGCTATCGAGGTCCTCCAAAATCTCAAGGGATAGGGCTAGGCTCTTTCTTCCCTCCTCGATGGAACCCTTTCTGGCCATGGCCACCCCCTTCATCCTCAGTGCGATGGATTGATTTAGCTGATCTCCCTCGCAGGAACGTTCCATATTCTCTCCGTAGCGAGCCAGGAGGTCCTCGTTCCCTGTCCTGATGGCCAGAAGACAGAGCCCATGAAGGCACTCCGTCGCCAGAGCCAAGTCTCGGCGTTCCTGGCTTTCCTCGAATGCCTTAGTCAAGTGTCTTTTACCTCTATCCAGATCCCCTGCCCATAACCAGCAAAACCCCGTAAGGGTCTGGAAACGGCTCTCCAGGGGGCGCAACGAAATGCGATCCCCTACGGACCTATGAAAAAGTGCCTGTATGTGTGCCGTCAGCCTGTCTATATCTCTCGTCCAGGTCCCTATTTGCTCGACCTTTTTAAGGACTCCGTCCTCTATCGGGGGAAATCCCTCACATCTTGATCTAACCAGCAACCTTAGGTAGCGTATATGGGCCTCTATCTGCTGCTCAAGGGATCCTCCTTCTTTGCCTCTGGTTATGTCCCTTAGACAGGTGGTAGGCGAGTAAAATCCCTGAGGCGCCCTCTTTAGAGACCTCGCCAGCATCTTTTGGGAGACAAAGTGCTTCTTGAGTTGAGGGGCAGACCGACGAAAAAAGGCCTTTACCTGAGGATGGATCACCGCTAGCGCTGCGTTGCCGTTGGAGGATATATCCGCCTTCAACAGGTCCATCCTCTCCAGTGTTATCAGATCTTTCTCCAGACCTTTATCCTCCATATGGTCTTTGAGCGTATCTAAGGAAATTGGCTCGTCTATGATGGACAGTGTCTCCATCAACTCTATTTGAAGGGGCGAGAGCCTGTTGGATATTGCCTTTATGGAGAACTCCAGCCTGTCCCCCAGATGCTCAAGCCCTTTTCCCTGGGAGTAGAGCTCCGAGAGGGCCGACAGACATACGGGCAATCCAAGGGTCTCCTCGTATATAAGCTCGTCTCCGTCGGGCAGCGGTCCATCCTCGCCGATACCGAGGGCATGGCGGCAGAAAAAGCCGCACTCTATTGGCCCGAAGGGTAGGATTTTTATGGCTTTGTATCTTATCCTGCCCTCCGCAGCCATGGCTCCGAGCCACCTTTCGTTGTTGCTGAAAGTTTCCGGGTGGTCCACCATCAGGATTGTTAGGTTTTCTGGAGCCAAAGATAGGACGGTTTTCATTGTCTCCATGTTATTTTGTCCTATAAATCTCATTTCATCGATAAAAAAGGTAATCCTTCCCTCTTGAGCTCTCCTGGATATAAAGTTGGCTATCTCTTTACTCTGTTCCCATAAGGGTACATCTTCCTTCAGGAGCAGGCCGTACCTTCTTGCCGTCTGGTAGAGGTCTTGCCATGGGTTATCCCTGTTTTGGTGGGAGATCCTGCACACTAAAGATTTACCCATCATGTCGCTGTGGTCCCTCAATATTCGGTTCAGAATCGCGGTTCTGCCGCTTCCCTCTGCCCCACAAAGGGAGATACAAAGAGGCCTCTCGTCCTGTTCCGCTATAAGCCTCAATATCTGAGCCTTCTCGTTATCTCTTCCCCAAAGGTCTTTTGATAGGTCCCCCTTGGTATGGGTTGGCATCGAGTCCAATCTCTGAAATATGGACTTATAGAGGTCGGTCGTCTCAGGAGAGGGATCTATCCCCATCTCGTTTCTAAGCCTGGCTGATAGGGCCGCGTAGGTCTCCACTATTCGGGGCAGGTTTCCCTGTTTCTCCAGTGCCTCCATAAGTTTTTTTGCGATCTCCTCGTCCCAAGGGGCGAGGGAGATCGCGTTGGTCAGCAGGGCTACAGTGCGCTCGTCCTCGCCGGAAAGGCTGGTTTTTTCCGCCTGTGAGATCAGTTTTTTAACGTATAGCTCTCTGAAGTGATCCCTTTTGGTCTGGACCCATTGATTGAACTCCTCCATGCCGTCCAGGTAAAAACCCTCAAGGAACGGTAGCCCAAGCCTCTTCAGATCCCTGTCCCCTAAGACTCCCATATCGGGAAGAAAGTCCAGGTCGCTTCTTATTTTTCCCCGCACTATGGATATTCGGCTGTTGTTCGACAGTATCGTCGAGTGATCCAAGGCGGATCTCAGCTGATAGAGGGCGTTTCTGAGGTTTTTTGCCCCTGATCTCTCGTCCTTATTTGGCCACAGATGCTGGGCCAACCAGCTCCTGGACACGGATTTCTCAACTATCAACAGATAGGCCAGGGCTTCCACTTTTTTAAACGAAAAAGTTACAGATTCACCTCTGAAACTTAACAACGGCGGTCCAAAAAGCCTAGCGTACATGCATTATCACCTCAGGTATGGGGTCTTAGGTATTATAATATCTCACAAATCATCTGATAATGTCAAATCACGTCAAAAAGATCGTCCATAGGCAGAAGACGCTAATTTTATACTTTGGTTGTAAAGTTATACATAAAGCGGCTCTGGAACAGTACAGATCCGTATTGAAGGGAGTGAAGGTGAATGGGGTTTCTCAACTGTATGAGGAGGATTTCAATCCGAGCTAGGTTAGTAATACTTGTGTTTCTCATGATAGCCTTTTCAGGCCTGACCTCGTTCATTCTGGTGGAGGCCCTTAACTCGGTCTCTGCCATGGTAGGAGATCTTTACGGCAGGGGATCTAAGGCTGCCGTCACAGCCTACGAGGCTGCGGACGGCATGAACCAGGTCGCGGTTAACCTCTACAGGGCATTGAACGCGTCGGAATCCGACGTGAGGAAAAAGTACGGCAGTATGGTTATGAAGGGGCATAAGGCTCTTGGGGACGCACTGGACCGTTTTGGAAAGCTGGACCTCAGCGCGAACGGCAGGTCTTTGTACGAAAAGGCGTTCAAGCTCTACGGTGAATGGAGCCCCATGACCAATTCCTTGGTCTCGCTTCTTGAAAAAGGAGGCTCTCATCAGGAGTTTATGGCCATAGCCTCTTCCGGCTCAAGCCTGACAATAAAATTGGACGAGTCCCTGAAGGAACTGGTGAAGGCCGCTTCAGCCAGTATGGAGCAGGTCTACGGCAATATCCTTGTCAGGAGGGATTCAACGAAGAGGGATGCTATATGGATAGTCGTCTCGATGACAGCCCTGTCTATCCTGTTATCGGCGTTGGTTGTCCTGTCCATCTCCCGCCCCGTGGGAGCTATTGTCCATGCTATCCGCACGGTTGCGGATAGCATGGATCTTTCCCACAGGGGCTCTGGTGCAGGCAACGATGAGATCACCGTTATATCCAACGCGCTGAATTCCCTTTTCGATGCCTTTGAAGGTGCCATGATAAAGGTCAAAGATATGTCGTGCGAGCTATCCGGGTACGCCCAGACCTTCTCAGCCACAGCTGAGGAGGCCAACGCCACAGTGGAGGAGGTTATGGCCCAGGTCGACCGAACCGGCGATATGGTCGGGAACCTGGCTGCCAACACCGAGGAGATAAACGCCAGCGTGGAGGAAGTCGCCGCTGGATCCCAGTCCGCAGCAAACAGGAGCTCGGATGTAGCCAGCCAGGTCGAGGACGCGCGGAGATCGGGGCAGGAGGGGCTGTTGTCGGTCAAGAAGGCGGTTCAGGCCGTCATAAAGGTAGCGGATGAGTCCAGGAGCTCTATGAACAAAGTGAGGGACCTCGGCGTGAGGGCCCAGGAGATACAGGCCTTCGTCAGCGATATCGGATCGATAGCAGATCAGACCAACCTGTTGGCGCTGAACGCCGCCATAGAGGCGGCCAGGGCGGGAGAGCACGGCAAGGGGTTTGCTGTGGTGGCTGAGGAGGTCAGAAAACTGGCTGAGCAGAGCAACGAATCGGCTGGGAAGATCTCCGACCTGGCGAAGGAGATCTCCGGAGACCTTCAGGCGGTCATCTCCTTGGTGGAGGGCAACGAGGGACAGGCCACCCAGGCAAGGGAGGACGCAGAGGGAGCGGAAGAGCTGATTGGGACGATTTTGACATCCCTATCAGCAATAGCGGCTGCCTCCCAGGACATGGCCGCTGTGGCGTCGGAACAGGCCGCTTCCAGCGAGGAGATAACCACCGCGGTACAAAACATGGCCAACAGGACCGGGGACGTAGCGGAGATATCCGGCGCTATCAGGGGCCAGATGAAGGACGTCGCGTCGGTTGCCGAGCAGGTCGCTATAGGATCCGAGTCACTCGCGGCCATGTCCGAGACCCTTCAGATGGAGGTGAGCCGCTTCAAGGTGTCCTCTTATAAGGGCCTGATGCCACACTGCGAAAGGTAGTTTTTTGATCGACTGAAAAAGGCGAGGGCCTCCCTCGCCTTTTTTTCGTTATAATCCTTCTGGAAGGCAGGTGATTCCGTTGGCTTTTATAAGCACGTCCAATCTGAAAGAGGGCATGGTCCTGGCGGATCATCTGTCCACCCC
>CAYNAN010000107.1:0-6733 GCA_964395085.1 uncultured Synergistaceae bacterium | reverse complement strand
GGCCCGTTTTGGACCTCTATTATCTCGAGGGGGATCTTTCCGGGGTTTATGAGCCTGTGGAGCTGGTTTTTCTGGATGAAGGTGCTTTCTCCTTCGTGGAGGTAGAAGATCTCTTCGTCCCTTTCGACCTGGGCGGTGCCTTTTACCACTATCCAGTGTTCCGTCCTGTGGTGGTGATACTGGAGGCTGAGGGCCTTTCCCGGGTGGACGGTTATCCTCTTCACCTTTATGCCGTCCCCTTCGTGGAGGATCCTATAGTCTCCCCATCTCCTGGCGCTTTCGGGAGCCTGGGTTATCTCCGGTCTGGACCGCTCTTTCAGGGTGGAGACTACGTCTTTGACCGATTGAGATGTTCCCCTAGGGGCTATGAACAGGGCGTCGGCGGTGTCCACCACCAGCAGGTCACTGACCCCCGAGAGGGCTATGAGACGTCTGTCCCCTTGGACCAGGCATCCTTCCGACCGATCGGCCAGTACGTCCCCTTTGAGGACGTTGCGGTTGCCGTCTTTTTTCCCCTGCTGATAGATGGCGTCCCAGCTCCCCAGGTCGGACCAGCAGGCGTCCAGCGGGACCACCGCCACGGAGGGGGCTTTTTCCATTATGCCGTAGTCTATGGAGACCGAGGGAAGGTCTTTGAATCCCTCGACCATGGCCCTCTCCCCACACTCCATGAGCTTCGCTATCTCCGGGAGGTGTTCTTTGAAGGAGTCTATCATGTCCCCGGCCCTAAAGAGGAATATCCCGCCGTTCCACAGGTATTGGCCGCTTTGGACGTATTCCTTTGCCTTTTTTAGGTCCGGCTTTTCGACAAACTGGGATACGTCGTTCCAGCCTCCTCTGTCTGCGCCTTTTTTTATGTAGCCAAAGCCGGTCTCCGGGGAGGTCGGCACTATGCCGAAGGTGACCAGTTTTCCCTCTTCCAGCGCCAGTAGCCCCAGTTTCAGTGCATCGTGAAAGGCTTTTTCGTTTTGGATTATATGGTCGCTGGGACAAACCAGGACAGGGGTTTCCCTGGTGGCACCTTTTTCCATCAGGTGAGCCAGCCCCAGGGCTATGGCGGGGGCGGTGTTTTTGCCCTCCGGCTCCAGTACCAGTATGTCACCTTTTAGGCCTACGTCGGAGGCCTGGTAGGCTATCTGGCTGTCCCATCTCTCCCCTGCGACTATTTTTACGCCCTCTTGACCGCAGAGGGGCAGGAGCCTTTTTATGGTGGTCTGGAGGAGGCTTTGGTCCCCTGCGAGTTTCAAAAACTGTTTTGGGACCTCTTCCCTTGAGAGGGGCCACAGTCTGGTCCCCCCTCCTCCTGCCAGTATGAGGGCTTTTATATGAGTCATCTTCCTCCCCCTAGTATGTCCTCCAGGACGGCGAGTTCCTCCTGGCGATAGTCCGGGTGGTTGCCGCAGTAGAGGCCACAGCGGTGGATAAAGTCGGCGTCTTTGAGTTCCCTGCTTGTGGGGACGTATTTGCCGTAGAAGGGCTGCCTTTGGATGTTGCCAGCTATCAAGGGCCTTATCTCCACTCCCCCTCGCTCCAGCTTTCGGCTGTATTTTTCCCTTAGCTCCGGGGTTTTGCACAGTATTGGTATGGCGAAGTTGGAGAGGACCGTCAGGTGGTCCCTCTTTAAGGTCAGGAGGTCTGGGTTGGACTTTATGGCCCTCTCCACCTTGATGTAGTTATCCTGTCTTTTGAGGATAGAGCCAGGTAGGTGGATCAGCTGCTGTTGGCCCAGAAATCCGGTTATCTCCGTGGGCCTTAGGTTGTAGCCCAGGTCGTAGAAGGTGTATTTTGCGTCCAGTTCGGACTGAACCAGATATTGCGACCGGATGGCGGCTTTTTCCCCTTCCTCCAGGTTTCTGTCCCAGCCGTTGGCACGGACGAGTTTCAGCATGGCGGTGAGCTCCAGGTCGTCGGTGCAGATCATTCCCCCTTCGATGGTGGACATGTGGTGGGAGACAAAGAAGGAGAAGGTGGAGGCGAGGCCGAAGTTGCCGAGCTTCGTCCCCTTAAGCTCCGATCCCAGGGATTCGCAGTTGTCCTCTAGGAGGATTATTCCCCTATCCCGGCATATGTCCCGGATTGCGTCCAGGTCTCCCGCAAAGCCCAGGGCGTTTGTTATGAAGAGGGCTTTCAGGGGGTGGTCTTTGAGGCATCTCTCAAGCTCCTCAGGCTCGACGTTCAATGTATCCCTGGAGCAGTCCAAGGCAACAGGGACCATCCCCAGCTGTATTATGGGCATGGTGTTGGTGGACCATGTGACGGCGGAGAAGCCTATAAGGTCTTCGTCTTTCAGTCTGCCCATGTTTTTAAGGGCTTGGAGTAGGGCTAAGTTGGCGCTTCCTCCGCTGTTGAAGAGCACCGCCCTGTTTCGTCCCTGATATGCGGCGAAACTTTCCTCGAACTTGCGGCATTCTGTTCCCATGCTCAGGATACGGGCGTCCAGGACGAACTTGGACAGCGCTTTTTTTGTCTCTTCCTCCTGGAGGAAGGTGTTTTTCACCAGAGGGACTTTATACACCGCTTTGTCTCTCCTCTCTCAGCTTTTCGTATTGGCCTATCATCTGGACGATCCCCTCGCTCAGTTGTATTCGGGGCTCGAATCCCAGTCCTTTCAGCTTCGAGACGTCCAGCCGTTTTACCGGCATTCCGTCGGGTTTGGAGGAGTCCCAGAGTATCTCTCCGTCGTAGGCGACCGCTTTTTTGATCTCCTCCGCCAGACCCTTTATGGAGATGTCCTCTCCGCTGCCTAGGTTGATTATCTCCGGGCTGTCCCATACTTCCATGAGGAGGGTCACCGCCCTGGCCATGTCGTCAACGTGGAGAAACTCCCGTCTGGCGCTGCCGGTCCCCCACAGGGTTATGGTAGGGGCCTTTTCCCTCTTCGCCTCCACAAATCGCCTGACCAGGGCGGCGATGACGTGGGAGTGGTCTGGGTGGAAGCTGTCTCCAGGGCCGTAGAGGTTGCAGGGCATGACGGACAGGCCTTTTATGCCGCGCTGTCTGCTAAGATACTGGACGAGCCGGAGGCCCGCTATTTTTGCCAGGGCGTAGCCTTCGTTGGTGGGCTCCAATGGGCCTGTGAGGAGGTATTCCTCTCTCATGGGCTGAGGACATTCCCTGGGGTATATGCAGGAGCTTCCCAGGAAGACCAGCTTTTTAACGCCGTTGGCGGCCGCTCCGTTTATGACGTTGTTCTGGATCTGGAGGTTTTCGTAGAGGAATCCGTAGGGGTCCGCCATGTTGGCCCCTATTCCTCCGACCCTGGCGGCGGCCAGGACCACCACTTCGAGGCGGTTGGCCCGAAAGAAGTCCTCTGTGGCTCTTTGGTCCAGCAGGTCCAGCTCTCGGTGGGTTTTGGTTATTATGTCTTTAGCTCCTTGCTCTTCGAGGGCTCGGACGATGGCGCTGCCGGCCATCCCACGGTGCCCTGCTACGTATATACTCAAGACAGGTCCTCTATGGAGGGGCATACCTGGTATCCTGCGTCCCGGCAGAGGATGTCTTTTTTGAACAGGTCCAGGTCGTGGGAGACCATTTCCTTGACCAGTTCGGGGAAGGTGACTCGCCTCTCCCAGCCGAGCAACTCCTTTGCCTTGGTGGGGTCGCCCAGGAGAAGCTCCACCTCCGTGGGCCTGAAGTATCTGGGGTCGATCTCGACCAGGACCTTTCCTGTGGAGGGGTCGAATCCAACTTCGTCCACCCCTTTTCCACGCCACTCAATAGGTATCCCGACTTCTTTGAAGGAGAGCTCCACGAACTCCCTGACCGAGTGGGTTTCCCCTGTGGCGACGACGTAGTCGTCCGGGGTGTCCTGCTGTAGCATTAGCCACATGGCCTCAACGTAGTCTCTAGCGTGGCCCCAGTCCCGCTTGGCGTCCATGTTGCCTAGGTATATTTTGTCCTGAAGGCCCAGGGATATCCGGGCGACCGCCCTGGTGATTTTTCTGGTGACGAAAGTCTCTCCCCGAAGGGGCGATTCGTGGTTGAACAGTATGCCGTTGCAGCCGTAGATGCCGTATGCCTCCCGGTAGTTGACGGTTATCCAGTAGCCGTAGAGCTTCGCGGCGGCGTAGGGGCTTCTGGGATAGAAGGGGGTGGTCTCCCTCTGGGGGATCTCCTGGACCTTGCCGTAGAGCTCGCTGGTGGACGCCTGGTAAAAGCGGGTCGTCTTCTCCAGACCCAGTATGCGGATGGCCTCCAGGATCCGAAGGACTCCCAGCCCGTCGCCGTTGGCGGTGTACTCCGGCGTCTCGAAGGAGACCTTGACGTGGCTCTGTGCCGCCAGGTTGTATATCTCGTCGGGCTTTATCTCCTGGAGAAGCCTGATTATATTGGAAGAGTCGGTCAGGTCGCCGTAGTGGAGGATGAGCCCCCGGTTTTCCTCGTGGGGGTCGCTGAACAGGTGGTCTATCCTGCCGGTGTTGAACAAAGACGACCGCCGCTTCATTCCGTGAACCTCGTAGCCCTTGGATAGAAGGAATTCCGACAGGTACGCTCCATCCTGCCCGGTTATGCCGGTTATTAGAGCTTTTTTCATAAAAACACCGTCTTTCTCATTAACTTTCGAATTTTAAATAAAACTCTCCCACCTCAACAGCCATATCATGAATGGATCTAGGAGGTGAGATAGGCTGGGGGCTGTCGGGGTTGTCTATGACGTGAGCTAGACTGTCGGTCCAGGCGGAGGCCTCCATTGGCACGAGAGACCTATCGTCCAGGGTCTCCCTGAAAGCGGGCAGGTCGGAGGCTATCACCGGGGTTCCCACCGCCAGAGCGGTCAGGAGGACCAACCCAGCCCCTTCGCTCCTGGAGGGAAATAGACAGCAGTGGCTTTTAGCCAGCAGCGCCGCCACGTCTTCTCTGTAGCCGAGGAAGGATATTCGGTCTCCCAGACCGGCGGAGGTCACCTTTTCCCTGAGCTCTCCCTCAAGTGGCCCCTCTCCCGCTATATCGAGAACCCAGTCATGCCTGTTCGCCATCGGCAGGAAGGCTGACACAAGAAAGTCGATTCCCTTCACCTTCGTGAGCCGTCCGACAAACAGAAACCTGAATGGGCCGCCCTTTTTAGGGCTCCACCTTACCCCAGGGTCGGGTATGCCGTTTTTTATGACGACGGTCCTGGTCGGGAGCCAGTCCCTCAGATGGTCCATGACCGCCTTGGAGACGCAGATAGCCCCATCCGCGTGGCGGTATGGGGTTAGGCCGGCGTTCAACGAGTATATTGCGTGACAGGTCACTATAAAGGGGACTCCCGAGAGCATTGATGTCCACCAGGCTACCCAGGTCGGAACCCTGGAGTGGGCGTGAAGCACGTCCCAGCCCTTAGACCGGGCCATCCACGCCAGTTTCACCGCACAGATGGCTCCGGTGATGGGGTTTTTCCTGTGAACAGCCATGGTTATGTGGGTGACATCGGGGTGTAGCTGTGAGACCATTCGGCCTCCCCCTGATATCACCGTAACCTGGTGGCCCAACCTGGCCTGCTCCGAGGCCAGGTCGACCACGTGGGTCTCCACCCCTCCCACCTCAAGGCCCGGGAGGAGGTGGACAATTTTCATCTCCAGTTCTCCACTATCCACCGAGCTGCCCTCTGGGCCTCGTTGAAATCTATGGAGAGTCCGGCAGGCCTGTCCAGCACAGGACGCCAGGCCATGACGTCCGAGGGCATCTCGGTGAGAAGTCCCCTTTCCTTGAATCGATCTATCATCATATCGAACCTGGGAGTCCCCCAGAGGTGTTTTTCACTAAGGGCCTTCCACTCGACCAGTTTGACGGTTATGTCCTGAAGGACCTTTCTCCAGCCCCTCTGTCTGCCGACCCGCAGCAGATATGTCCTGGTTCCCGATGTGGCTGCCTCCGATATCATGGACACAGAGTCCTCGGTGCAGAATACTCTTTGACACCCTCCAAGGATCCCTGGGACTGGGTTCAAGTCGTCCTTTGAGGCGAGGAGGAGCATTGCGACACTGTCGCTGCCCCCGCAGACCTCTTTGATTTTGTCCTCCGTCTCCTCAGATGTCCTCCTGGACGTGGTTATATAGAGGGAGACGCCCTTCTCCTCGGCTATTCGAAGCAAAACACCCACAGTCATGTCGGCCCAGGACGGGTCGACGCTGTAGTTCTGGTCGTCGCCTCCTATGAGGAGCCCCCACCTCTCCCCCTCGTCCTTAGGCGGATAGGTGGAGAACAGTGCCTCCGCCGATTCTTTCATACCCTGACGGGTTATTGAGTTGGGAGCCCCAAGGGTTATCAGAGCTCTTTCGGGCTCTCCGTCGTGAGAGGGGACCACTGCGTAGTCGAAGGGGTCGGTCCCTATTGCAGATGGCGTCATAACGGTGCAGCTTTTACCTCCCATTATCCTAGCCAGAGCGAGGCAGAAAGGGGCGGCGGAGCTTCCGGTGGATACGACCATGGTCCTCCCGCCATCCACGTTTAAGCCGTCCATCGCAAGGCGGTAGGAGTCCAGGATCGTCTGCCCCTCGTCTCCGGTCCAGTCAAGCCAGTGTCTGGCGGTCAGTCTGTCTCCCCGGGCCAGGACCTTTCCCATGGCCTTCAGTATCCAGGCCTTTTTCCAGCCCCTGTATAGGGGGACTTCCAACTCTATCACCTTTGCACCGCAAAGGGCCTCTATCCAATGGGCTATGCCTCTGCTCTGGAATAGATGTCCTCTGATCCCGTCGGAGAGGATAACCACAAGTGCAATTTTATCGGTCATGTCGGTATTCATAGTTTAGCC
>CAYNAN010000106.1:0-6840 GCA_964395085.1 uncultured Synergistaceae bacterium | reverse complement strand
AGACGGCGACGTTTCAATCCACGCTCCCGCAGGGGGAGCGACTTTCAGAAGACGGGCGGACTGCCACTTGCCCCGATGTTTCAATCCACGCTCCCGCAGGGGGAGCGACCATGGGTAGGAGATACGATATCCGCTCTCTGGGAGTTTCAATCCACGCTCCCGCAGGGGGAGCGACAGTGTAGCCCTGAACTCTTGATATCACTGGATATGAGTGGGGCTTTTTGCGAACCCCAAGTTTTACGCCTACTAAAGCTATAATGCGATCTTAAAAAAACCTACTACCTTCTAAGCACTGAGGTGCGAATCAAATAAAGAGGAAAGAGTCCCTTACGCCATGCATTGCAATGCAACAGGCACATCAGATAGGCATAATTCAGGACAACCACTTATAGTTCGC
Organism: uncultured Synergistaceae bacterium; assembly: GCA_964395085.1. Lineage (GTDB taxonomy): Bacteria > Synergistota > Synergistia > Synergistales > Dethiosulfovibrionaceae > Dethiosulfovibrio. The sequence continues at coordinate 6,443 of CAYNAN010000106.1, read as the reverse complement.
AACGCAAACTAAAATCCCTCTAACTCCTCTAAAGAAACTCCCTCTAATGACGTAATTTCGTAGGAGCCATCGGATTTCACGGATACGCACTTATGAACCTTGGCAGAAGAGAAACTTCCTTGCTTTGAGGGGTGCTCCCACCAAAGTAGCTTAATCACCGACATAGAGCCCTCTGGCCTGGCGGAAGAGGCATCACCCTCAAAAATTTTGGGAAGGACGCTTTTTATCACGTCGGCATCCTCATCGCTGAAGCCAGTTCTCTCCGCCAACTGAGGGCTGATCGCACCGTAGGTCACGTATATCCCATGATCGACCCGATGCTTCATTCCCATTGTATCGGATCCTTTTTTTGTGCCATCGCCATCTCCACTTACGCTCTTGGTGATCTGTATGCTTGTTATAGAGACAGGATCTATGGAAAAGGCTGACTGTATTGTCAGAGGACCGCGAATAGGAATGGAAACGCCGCTCTTAGTGTCACTCCCAAAAGCAAAAAGCTGTCCGAATGTCCTTACATCTAACCATTTTTCACAGGCTTTCTTAGCGAGGTCCTCCGCTTTAGTCTTTTTGGAATCAAAGGCATCCTTCCCCAGGCCAAACTCGTCCGATTCTGCCCTCTTTTTTAAGCTAGGCATACTATCCACCCTATTTTGATCCGACTGAACAAATATAGGGTATCCAGCCTCCATCAACCGATCCCGGATCTTTCGTTTGAGACACACATCGGAAACCTCTCCGTATCCTTCGTAGTCAATTCTGGGACGATTGCCGTTAAGAGGATCGCCGTTAGGGTTAGCTCTATCAACAGAAAATATCAAGGCGAAATCAATTTTTTTGCTCAAGCTCATTACTTGTTCCCTCCCTCGCTATTATCGGTATCTGTTTTGTCCTTTTTCCTAAGCAATTCAAGCCTTTGGCAATGAAAACCCAGTAGAAACTCCCCTTCCAGAGGGGCATCGCTGGAAAAATCAGCACCATCAAAAAGCTCCATCACCGAGTCGAGATCCTTTTTCCTGTTGGTGATAAACCCAACGTGATCGCCACGCAAAAGCCTCTGTATATAGGGCTGTAGAGAAAGTTCTATGGTCCTCCAAGTCGAACATGGATGATCGGCAAAACGCTGCATCAACCTTTCTGCCGATGTTGGCCTAGTCTCTTCGGATTTGATAAGAGCAAAACTCTCTATTCTATCGGCGATCGCAAGAAGCCGCCCAAAAAGGTAACTTCTCGATCTGTTCTCAAGGTCCAATCCCACGGGGTAATACCTCCTTTTGTCTTTATTCTCATGGCGCCGGAAAAAGCCCCTGTAAAGGGCACAGGCGACACCTAAAGTTTTTTCCCACTCCTTGCAATCGGCCCCACCTTTTTTAGATGCTCCCCTAGGAGCACAGGCTTTTCGGACGGAAGAAGCAACTACGTCGTAGGGGATATTTCTGGACTCCACTATCGCTGGCAAAATCCTCTCGTAGGTAAATCCCCTGAATTTCGTGTTCCCCTTCAGAGACTCGTCGTATGAACAGTCGAGTATTCGGGGAGGAGCTGGGGCAAACTCCTCCCAATCATCGTATCGACCTCTTCCAGAACCTCCGTCGTCTTTTCTCTGAAGCCATGCAAAGTCAGAATGCCATTGGGCGACTCTGTCCACATATTCATGGGCAAAGCACTCCCTGTAGTATGTGATGCCCACTCTTCCAGGCGTAGCTGAATCTATAGACATTATTACCACCGATTCATCGGGAGAGAGGGAACTTCTATACCCATTCATGTAGAGGGTCAGCTTTCTGGCAAACCCCTGCCCAAGGTCGGAGGATAGATCTGGGCTTATGTCCCTTATATCCATATCGACGGTCTCACACTGTCCTTCTCCTAGATCATCGAGATCAAACTCTGGCAGAGATTCCATAGGTGGCGGAATTTTCTTCCCACTCACGGCCCAGGCAACCACGATCTGATCGCCGTTTTTAAAGCCCTGTCTATCTATCAGCCAGCGAAGAGCACTGTGGGCCCTTTGGGAGACCGAACTCCCTACGTTAGCTGCCTGGTAACCTCCCTCCTTGACGCTTTTCTCGCTATCGTTAAACCTGCCTCGAAATGTAAAGCCATCTTTATCGTTGCCTGAGATTAACTTAGCTTTATCCCCAGAATTTCTAAGTCCTGCCGGGTGATTTATGGCTATGGCGACATCTTCTCCTGTCACATAACACAAGCCCTTGATCTTTTCCTGGGACAATAGATAATCCCTCCAGGCCCGCTGAATTTCCGGATCTTCCCAGGTGTTAGATTGGTTATCGCCAGGGATCTCTACGGTCCAGCAAACTAGAGATCCTTCCTGTTCGATTTCTCCTTTGGTTTTAGGCAAGAGCCTTAATAGCTTAGCTTTTTTACGATCCTCGTCAGAAAGCTGCTCCACGCTATAAGCCAACTTCCCCTCTGAGCTGAGCCAAACCACACACTCTTTCACGAGATCGCCGATAAGACAGGCCTTCTGAACGTAGCGATACACGGCGTTTATCTTGTTAAAAGATTTATCTTCATCCTGGCGTACACGTAGAAAATCGCACCAATTTTTCAGTTGTTCCAGATAGCCATCGAAGTAGGATTTTTTTTTACCTCCCAGTTTGGCGTAGTCTCCAGCTACATACTGTATTTTATCCGCCAGAGGATGAGGGGCCTCTCCGCTTGTCCTACCAGCAGAGTTTTCCGTAGCTGGTAGGACTATCTGGGATTTTTCAATAACGCTAGCTCGCCGGAAGTTACCGTCGCCGTCCAAAACCACGTTTATGTGGGCGTTACGAATCACGTGTCCCTCCGGGATCAGCTTAGCCTCCTGAGGTAGGTCCATTTCCATTGCTCTCTCGTAGGTCTCGTAGAGCTTACCCATCCAGCTCATGACCCTAACTCCTCCGCTACAACCTCCTGAAAATTTTCCCCCACTGAGAAGGACTTGGGCTCCATAGGGCGAATGTACCGCCTAATAGGACAATCCTCCGGGCGAGGATAGGCCAATATTCCCCTTTTCATAACCGGATGCCAAAAACGACCGTACAGCTTATCTTCCCCTGTCTCATCGGGATAGTCAAAACCGTGGAACATCAGGCCGAAAGCCAGTTCATCCAGATCGTCGTAATCACCGTCCCCTTCGCCAAACACGCAAGGCTCTACGTATCCTTGACAATCCCTGGTCCCCAGGAAAATATCCTGTCTTCCTCCTTTTTCAAGGGATCTCTTGGCTATACTGTAATGCTTGCCGTCTATGCGATCGTCGGCCAGCTCCGGTCTATGCTCGTTCCACTCAAAGTGGGCCTCTACCTGGTAAGATACCTTGCTCAAAAAGGTGTATATGGACAAGTCGTTACCGCCTCCCCATTTGAGGGGCTTGGTTCCCTTCGTCTGAGTGCGAAAAGAACTCATTACCCTTACCCGATCGACATACCATATTATCGTTGGCTTCCAGTATATCGACTTGAGAACCCCCTTGAGAGCCTCGTAAGTGGGGACATGATAGGAGCATTTTTCTCCACCTAGCCTGGTTATAGGGTCGGTAAACATGGCGTACCTTCCCCATAGCGAAAAACTAAAGCTGTTTTTAGGGGTATCGTATGTCATGATATCAAGAGCTCCATCGGACAGACCTGCTCAAAACAGAGGCCGAAATTTGGATCATAGAAAGTTTTATCAAGATAGAACACTCCCTCTCCTTCTTGAATTTCGAAAATCGCTCCCGAGTCACAGAGCTTTTTCCATACGTTTGGAAACACGTTTACGCTGTACTGCTGGGCCCTCCTTAAAAGATTCCTGTACTCTTTAAGCTCAAACTTGATAGACATGGAACATAGATCGGAGATCAGATCCTTGCCATCGCCGTAGGGACAGATAACCGAGTTAGTAGGCGCATCTATGGCCCGAAAAATTTCACCTGCATATTTAAACGACTGTAGAAGCATAGGGACCCTGCGATTCTTTTTCCTCTCAACATTGAACTCAGCAAAACCGCTTTTATCGTTCAGGGAGAGCAGGTTCAACAGGTTATCGTCCCGATTCTCCCCCTTGCCGCTGAAATTGTAGGCCATCTCGTCAGTTCGCTCGAAAAAGAAATAATCAAAGTATCTGGACAGAGTAGTCGGATCTAAAAGATCTTTTTCGTCGTATTCACACAGAATTCTCCTGGTTTTCTCCTGACCGATAAGAATATCTCTTAGTGTTGAAATATTTTCCTCCGATGGATTTACGATAGAGACGTCTCCCATGATGGGATTTCCCTCAGAGTCCTTCAGCTTTCCGTGTCTGTTACAACGGCCCGCGGCCTGTGCGATGGAATCCAATCCCGCAGTAAAACGTATTACCGCCCCGAAATCGACGTCTACCCCCGCCTCTATAAGCTGGGTGCTTATGCATAAAACCCTTTTTCCCTCTTCCAGCCTCTTACGTATCAGGGCTAAACGCTCTTTTCGATGGGCCGGACACTGGCCAGTGCTAAGGTGGTATGTTACATCTGCCTCAGTCTCTGAAGAGCAATACTCGAAAAGCCTCTTAGCCCAGGTTTTTGTGTTGACCACGACCAAGCAGTTGCCGAGCTTTTCCAGTTTTTCCAGCGCCAGATCTCCGATTTCCTCCTTGCTCCAGCCTCCGGCCCTGGATAGATCTCTGAGTCTGACCCTTTTAAGCTCGTCGAACAAAGCGGTTTTATCCGACACGAGCTCGCTGTTTTCGGCCAAATGGAGTTCCCCTTTTTTAGCCAGATCGGGCTTTCCAAGGGAGGAAAGTCTGTCCAAGGTAGGCTGAGTAGCCGTGCAGAGGATCGCGGTGCTTCCAGCCTGTTCCACCAAAAAATTGAGGGCGTTGCAAAAAAGATGGGTACACCTCACGGGCAAAGACTGGATTTCGTCAAACACAAGCACAGTTTTAGCCAGCCGGTGCATACGTCTGACCCTGCTGTTTCCTCCTCCGAACAGGGTCTCGAGAAACTGAACCATGGTCGTAAACACCACGGGAGAATCCCAGTTTTCTGCCACTAATTTATGATGCCATGTCTGTCTATCGGGCTCTATGTTGGAGTGATGTTCCAACACCCAGGGGAAGGCATCGCCGTCTCTCTCGAGAATCGACCGAACCTCTTGGGCGTTCTGCTCTATGATGGAGGTGAAGGGAACTACGTATATTATTCGATGTAGGTTATGTCGTAGGGCGTGTCGCATGGCGTATCTGAGACTGAGCAGCGTCTTACCTCCGCCGGTTGGTACGGATAGCGTGTATATCCCCGGAGGATCATCGGCCCTCTCGAGGCATTCATCGGATATCCGGCGTCTTATCTCGTTGACCGGGCTATCCTGCTTATATGAATTCAGAACCCCCTCCAGCCGATCTATTCCGGTTTGCCAATCTAAATCACTTCGCTTAAGACGTTCTTCTTTCCTGCTGGGGTCCTCGAACTCGGCGCTATCGATTCTGTCGGCATCCACCAAGCAACTGAGGAGAAATCTGGCAGTCATGCCAAGATTGAAGGCCCCAACTATTGGGAGGCCATAATTTTCTTTTGCGGAAAACATGGCGACTTTATCCAGATAGGTCAAAAAACCCCTTAGCATCTTTTTTTTATCGTCATTGAGACTCTCGTTCAAGGCGGTCTTCAGCTCATACTCCATTGCCGACAAACACTCAGAGTAACGAGTTCCGTCATCGGGTTTGTCCATCCTATCCCAGAAAACCAGCTTATCGTCCTTTGAAAGGCAGTCGATCATTCCGCTGTGATGGGAGGCGATACATAGAGCCATAATCTGAGAGCAGATCTCCCCCTGTCCGTGTTTGCCGACTCCTTTAAGCTTTTCCCATATAAACTTTGCCCCAGCTGTAGAGTGATCTATCTTGCCTTTTTGGGCTTTGGGATCTATATATTCCTCGCTATCGGGATCAACACTCCCGGAAGACGAAAGCAGATAGTTCTGAAACGACCTACTGTATTTACCGAAATCGTGCAGGAGACCGATTAGCCCTCCCACGTCGCCTAAGCCGATCTTTTCGGCGAACTCTTTGCTCATGTCACTGACGCTCACCAAGTGATCCAGAAGCGTCTGTCTTTTCTTATCTTCGTCCCTTATGTGGGCAAAGTATTCTGTCAAGATAGTCCCTACCTTTCCGCAAGAACGGTTCTCTCACGTCGAACAAGCCTCACAGCAAGCCAGAGGCTGGACATGAGAGACCTGTTCGACACAAGACCTATAACGTAAGACTCCGTTTGAATCCTCGAGCGTTTCAATCCTCGAGCGAATAGCTCGACTGTCTATATCATAATACGATGAACCACAAAGTCAAGGACTCTGGCCGACCAAAAGGGGGGCAATTCGGAAAAGATTCAAACCACCGCTTTTTTCGTTTGATCGCAGGGCCAGATCAGGGGTATATTAGACCATACAGAACTTAAGCCCAGGAAAGGAGCATCCCATGAG
>CAYNAN010000105.1:0-7031 GCA_964395085.1 uncultured Synergistaceae bacterium | reverse complement strand
GCGGTCACCTTTTTGGGCGCTTTTCCCCTCACCTTAAACCTAAAATCGCAGACAGGGGCTCCGTTTCCTATGGTCCTTGATCTCTCGAAAAACACCCCCATCTCGCCGAATACCGCGTAGCCGTTTGCGCAGATGTAAGGAAGGTATCTCTCGTTGCCGTGTTTAAGGTAGAGGTCAACGATGGCACAGGAGCTGTACTCTATCTCAAAATCGAAGTCGTCGCCCTCCTTCGGTGCCCTGCAAGAAAAGACCCAGTCCCCAGGATACTCCTTCCTCTGAGAGACCTCCGCCTCCGACTCAAACCTCTGTAGCGTCATGATTTTAGAGTGGATCATGGACCGTATCTCAGGGGTCAATTTCCACCTGGTGTAGTTGGTCAGAGCTCTCCTGTTCAGGGACCCTATCTCCTCGAGGTCCATCCCCCTCAATTCGAGTTGTTCGTATATGCCCATCTCGTAGGCGGCTCCCAGCAGGTTTTCCGTAAGGGGATTTGACCTTCCGCCGATGTAGGGCAGATCTGGGGCAATGGCCTTAAATCGTTCTCTAGCTTTTTTAGATATTAGCAATGCCTCCTCCTTGGAATAGGCCAGAGCTATTTCATCCTCTAAAAAACGTCCCAAAGATGATATTGCCGGCTCGTACTGAGCCAGGGTCTCCGGATTTTTATCCCTATCTGACATTTTTTAGCCTTTTTTGGGGTACGAACCTGACCTTCACTATGTGGCAGGATATTGACTTGCCCAGGACAGGCAGATGCCTCGCAAACCTCATCCATCCCCACCTATACTTGGCGTAGTCGAAGAAGTTCCACTTGTCGACGAAGATTATTCCAGTAGACCAGGAAGATACCACCTCGGGGTCTTTTGGCCCCCACAGGAACTCAGGGGTTTCCTCCACCTTGGACAGTGAGTCGTGAAACCGGGCCTTGCCGACCACGAAGGGGGCGGTGGACTCAAACAGCATCTCCCCACCGGGAAACCTTTTTGCCAGCTCGACGAAGAGCCTGCGGACCTGATTCTCGGGGAAGTACATCAACAGTCCCTCGGCTATGAAAAGCACGGGACCCCCTTTGGTCTCGATCTCGTCCATCCAGGAGAAATCGAAGATCGACTTGGCTATAAACCGTCGATTTTCGGTCTCGCCGAAAAAATTTTTTCGCATCTCTATGCCTTCTGGGAGATCCAGGTCGTACCACATGACGTCCTTTACCCCTAGCCTCTCCATACGGGAATCCAACCCCGCTCCCAGGTTTACCACCGCCCCGTCGCGGTGTTCTTTAAGGAATCTTTTGGTCTCTCGGTCCAGTATGGCGGAGCGGACCGCTACCCCAACCTGGGACTTCCAACACCCCTCGAACACGGAAAAATCGAAGTCCACGGACTTCATTATCTCCACCGCCTTTGGATCTCTGAGCAGGGGCCTTTCCATAGCGCTCTCCGTGGCCTTTGCCCATAGAGTTATCAACATAGTGGTGGGCAGTGCCGACATTCTATCGCTCATAATCAACTCACTCCTCCGTTTTTGCCTCCATACTGTCTCCAGGAAGACAGCTAGTTAGCGAGTTCTTACTAATTTACTTATCGACAAGTAAGTTAGTCCAGTCGTGCAAAAAAGTCAAGTTGCAGGAGCTGGTTTCACGATAGATGTTTTTTTAAACTTATGTCCACATGGACCGATTTGTGCTATCCTGTCTGGGTGGAAAATCCAACATATTAAAGGGGGTACGTGGAAGATGGCGTCTCAGGTAGGAGAGGAAAAGGGTGGTTCGGGGAAGAGGAAGTTCTCTCTTCCTCACGTGTACGTTCTCTTGGTTTCGCTGACTATTTTGGCTGCGATAGGGAGTTGGGTTCTTCCTGCGGGAGAGTTCTCCAGGGAGATGAACGAGACCATCAACAGGACGGTGGTGGTTCCAGGGTCGTTCAAGGAAATAGCCTCGACACCGGTCGGTCCGTTCCAGACCTTTATCGCGATACAGAAGGGCCTGGTGGACGCAGCGGAGGTATTTTTCTTCGTCTTTTTAGCTTATGCATCCTGGTTTGTCGTGCTCGAGACCAAGGCTCTTAACGCCTTCATCGGCTGGTTGCTCCGTCTGTTCAAGGACAAGAGCGACTATATTTTGGTGGTCTTTGTTTATATTTTCGGCATGTCCGCGTCGGTTTTCGGCATGTTCGAGGAGACCTTCGGCTTTCTTCCCCTGTTCGTTGGGATGGCTATAGCCATGGGGTACGACGCGATAGTAGGCCTGGCGACCGTGGGGATGGCGGTCGGTATAGGCTATACCGCCGCGGTCATGAATCCCTTCACGGTCATATTGGCCCAGAACTTTGCCGGCATTCCTCTTCTCTCTGGATGGGCCTTCAGGGTGGTTACCTGGTTCGTCATGGAGACCTTGGCCTGTTGGTGGATACTGCGCTACGCTAAGAGGGTCAAAGAGGATCCATCAAAGAGCTACATGGTCGGAGTTGACATGGGCGATCTTCAGCTCGACCACGATGAGCTGATCAACACCCAGTTCGATTCCAGGACCAGGTCCGTCTGTGTGGTGGTCGTCGCCTCCATAGCGGCGCTGGTCTGGGGCGTTACCCAAAGAGGATGGTACTTTAACGAGCTTTCGGGCCTATTTATCGTGATGGGGATACTCTCCGGCTTGGTGGGCGGTTTTAACCCCAACAAGCTGGCCGACGTGTACGTCAAGGGCTTAAGGGATATAGTCTTCGGCTGTATGATAATCGGTCTTTCCAGGGGAGTCCTCGTCGTGATGAGAGAGGGTCATATCGTTGACACCGTCGTCTACTACCTCTCCCTTCCCCTTCAGGACCTCCCTCGTTGGTTGGCTGCCGAGGGGATGCTGGTTGTTCAAAACCTGATCAACTTCGTGATCCCTTCCGGTAGCGGTCAGGCCGTGGTCACGATGCCCATAATGGCGCCCCTCTCCGACGTGCTTGGCATCAGCCGTCAGGTGGCGGTGTTGGCCTTCCAGTTTGGGGACGGCCTTTCCAATCTGCTATGGCCCACCGCACTTATCCCCATCATGTGCGCCATAGCTCACGTTCCTCTGGATAAATGGTATCGCTTCTTTATACCGTTTTTCCTGATTGCTCTCGCGTTTCAGGGGATATTCATAGCTGCGGCAGTGGCCTTGGGGATCTAGGGCTATGTCCATAGACTATTCCGACGCGGTCCGTCGGTTGGACGATGGGATAGAGCGCTTTTTTCCCGAGGCAAAGGACCTGTCGGACTGGATGGCGGCAAACCCGGAGCTTTCCGGGGAGGAGTTCGAGGCGACGGATAAGATAGTTCAGCTACTAGCCAAAGAGGGCTACGACGTGGAGAGGCCCTACGGCGGTCTTCCCACGGCCTTTAGGGCCTCCTGCGGAAAAGGAGATCCCAAGGTAGCCGTGATGGTGGAGTGCGACGCCCTCCCTGGGCTCGGCCATGGCTGTGGCCACTGCGTTCACGGATCCATGTCTGTCCTGGCGGGGCTGGGCCTGATAGGGCTCGCTGACGACCTAGGGGGATCGATCCATGTTATAGGCACTCCCGCCGAGGAGACCGACGGGGCCAAGTGTTCCATGGCGGGTTCGGGCCTTTTCGACGGCTACGACCTGGCCATAATGATCCACTCCTGTGGGGGCTTCAGCACGACCGCCTTTCGGTCCCTAGCGATGGACGGATACAGGTTCACCTTCAAGGGCAGGGCCTCTCACGCGGCAGGGGCCCCATGGGAGGGCAAAAACGCCCTCAACGGGGTCCAGCTGATGTTTCATGCTGTGGATATGCTGAGGCAGCACACGATCCCCGAGGCCAGGATGCACGGGGTCTTCGACTACGGCGGAGCTGCCCCCAATATAGTGCCGGATCGAGCGGTATGTCGCTTCGAGTTCCGGGCTCCCACCAGAAGCTATCTTGATGGCCTAACCTCTCGCTGTCTCGACTGTGCCAGAGGAGCCGCACTGGCCACCGGGACCGAGGTCTCGTGGGAGAAGTTCGAGTCCAGTTTCGACGAGATGATCCCCAACCAGCCCGGAGAGTCCATGATAGGGGAGATCTACAGCGAGCTGGGCATACCCTTCGATCCCCCGGTGGATCCAACAGGGTCGACCGATGTGGGCAACGTCTCCCAGAGGTGTCCCGCACTACAGCCTCTGCTCGCCATAACTCCAGGCAAATATGCCCTTCACACGGTGGAGTTTGCCGAGTCCGTCACTGGCCCAGAGGCCCACGAGGCCCTTTTATTGGGAGCCAAGGTTATAGGAAGAGCCGTCATAAGGACCATACTTGACAGGGAACTCGCCGCATCCATGAGACAGGTAATCCCTAAAAAATAACTGTAAACACATAAAGGCCCCCGACAATTACACGTCGGGGGCCTTTATGGAATACCCATATAAGCGTATATGAGCTGTCTGCGTTGCAATCAATAGTCTTGCTTTTTTGTAAATTAAAGTCGATCCTTGTTTAGTCCGAGTCATGTAATAGATTTTATAAGAATAAATTTTGACTTGTTTGAGGTTGTAGGCGAAGCTATGGTTGGCGTTTTTGATCGAGTTGGGAGGTTTGATCATGCATATCGATGGCTCCAAGATGGCTAACTTCACCTGTTATAAGTGGAGTTCTGTGACTTACACCCGGAATAACGTTCTGATTCCGGACGTGGATAGAGTGGAGGTTTCCGAGCTAGGATCGGGGTTAAACGACGCCGCATCGAGGATTCAGAGTAAAGACTGGTCGAAGGCCGTGGAGGGGCTCAGGGACAACGACATAGTCGAGATGGTCGCCTCGTCGGTCGTCGAAATAGGCAGCACTATGGAGAGGATGAAGGCCGTCTCCAAGTTGGCCGAGGAGAGCTATTTATCCAAGGAGGATAGGCTAACCCTACAGGCCGAGATGACCTCCTTGCAGACAGAGCTTTTCAAACAGACCCACAGGATGGGGCTCAAAAGGGCCGGATTCTCGAAAAAGAAAGTGGACGAATATCTGTCCGAGATAGACAGATTTGAGGCCTCCTCTTTGGTCTTTATCGAACGGGAGAGGGCAAGGCTTGCGAATGAATCCGAGGTCGGACCTTTTACGGCCAACGATGATGGAAGTCTGTCTTTGCAGATAGTCGGCTTCTCCCCTGGTCTTTCGGGCGATGTCACCGTCGAGGATACCGATTATGGTCTCAAGGTGACCGGCGACGAGGAGGATCTTTCCGCCATATACGAGATGTGCGACATGCATCTATCGTTCGAGGATTTCCTGGAGGAGTCAAAACTCTCGGTTATGACCGTCGATTCCGCTGCCTGGGCCAGTGACTCGCTGGATAAGATGATGGACGGTTTTCTAAAGGAGGTTGAATCTATAACCTCTTTTTACGGCCATCTTAAAGAAAGGCAGGCCGAAGCCCCTACAGAGGTGATTATACCCGCCCAGGAAAACGGAAAGGGAGTGGATTACGAGGCTCCCGAGTACTGGCTTTTCGAGTCGGATGTGAGGATAAAGAGGCCTAAAAATCCCTCCGAGGAGGTCTTCAAGGTCGCAGACGCCTTCTTTAAGGATGTTATCTTCCAAAAACTTGGGTTTGCGGACTTCATACCTAAAATCAACGTAAAGGTTGGCGGTCCAAAATCGATAGCTCTTATCTGATCCCTTTTTATGGCGTCATCGACTCACAGCGGAGGCAGTGATTTGGTGACGCCATAACTGTCAAGACAGGGTTCCTGCTTTATTGTATTATTGGGCCATCACCACAGGCTAAACGGAGGCGGATGGCATGAGCACGGGGAAAAAACGAAGAAGAGAGAAGCTGTCCCAGAGAAGGGCCAAGATCAGCACCGCACCTGGGACCCCGATCTTTGTCGGGGAGCGTAAGATGGATGACGTCCGCATCGACGTCATAAGCTACGATCAGGATAAGGTGGTGGAGCTTAAAGACGTCCAAATCCAGGAGCTTCCTGAGATTTCCGACGAAGGAAAAGTAACCTGGATAAACGTCAGCGGCGTTCACGACCTGGGGATAGTGGAGGGGCTAGGACGAAAATTTAACCTCCACCCATTGACCGTCGAGGATATAGTGAACACCTCCCAGAGGCCTAAGGCGGAGGTCTTCCCGGAGTATCTCTTCGTGGTCCTGAAGATGATCAGCTACGATGACGAGGCGGAGTGTATAGATGTAGAACACGTCAGCCTCATATTGGGAAGCGGCTACGTCATATCCTTTTTGGAGGACGAGGGGGACGTCTTCGATATGGTTCGAGAGAGGATAAGGCTGTCGAAGGGGATTATGGTAAAGCTGAAGTCCGATTACCTTGCCTATGCCCTCATCGACTCGGTGGTGGACCATTATTTTCTGGCTGTGGAGAAGGTCGGGGATCTCACGGAGGACATGGATGACCGTCTTCTGAGCGACCCCCAGCCAGGGGATCTACAGGAGATACACAGGTTGAAAAGGGATATTTTGACCCTTAGAAAATCGGTGTGGCCTCTGAGGGAGGGCATCGGGATTATGGAGAAGAACGGGACGTCTTTCTTCCATCCAGAAACCAAGGTCTTCCTGAGGGACCTTTACGACCACACCATACAGGTCATCGACATGGTGGAAGCCCTGAGAGACCTGTTAGGCGGCATGCACGATACCTATCTCTCAAGCGTCAGCAACCGAATGAACGAGGTCATGAAGGTCCTCACCATCATAGCCACGGTTTTTATCCCGGTGACCTTCATAGCAGGGGTCTACGGCATGAACTTTCGGTATATGCCCGAGCTGGAGTGGAGGTGGGGATACCCCCTTGTGTGGGCTGTCATGATAGGGATCGGGGGAGCGATGATCCTCTTTTTTAAGCGAAAAAAGTGGCTGTAGCTCTATAGGCACCGTGGCTCTCTTCGCCTCTAGCTGGATCTTTTATATCCCACCGGGAAGCCAGGACAAAAGCTCCCCTGTGGGGTGGGTCACCAGCCAGGATTCCAGCTCCGACGGTGTCCTGACCCCGCCATCTAGCTGGGTTTTGTGGTCACTAAGGAGAGATATTATACATTTACTCTTTGCTCCC
>CAYNAN010000104.1:0-7101 GCA_964395085.1 uncultured Synergistaceae bacterium | reverse complement strand
TACTGTACATATGACCTTGGTCCTCCCAAACGAGACCAGACACGACCCCTCGGCATAGCAAGTATAGCCCCTCTGGAACGATATCTCCCGAAGCTCGCTCCCTGTTCTGCCGTCATCTCTTCTGTCACAGACATCGCTATTCATACTGAAAAAGTCACCCTCATTATCGATCAAGATTGTTTTCTAAGCTCCCATGGAACCGACAGGGGAACCTTTCCGGCAGAGGGTCGCACCTCTCCCTCTATCATAAACTGGACCCTGGCTACAGGCATAAAGTTATCCACGACGCTCCTGACTATACCGGTCATGACCGCCGACCCCTTCTGCTCCGACAGCTTCGATAGCGCTATCTGGAAGGCTTCGTTGAAGTTCAAGTACATGGTCTCGCCGTCCCTGAAGACGTTTTTGATGTCAACGTCGGAGGCAAAGACCTTCCTGTCGTGGAGCCTGGAGAGCAGGGTCTTCAGTAGCTGGAGGATATCGTCCTCCATAACCCCCGAAACCAGCTCAATTTTTTCCCTGGTCATGCCGCTCTTGTCGTCTGGGACGTATATGTTGAAGGACATACGGCGGCCCATATCGACCAGGGTCTGTACCTCTCCGCCGGCCGACGACATCACGTTGTCGGCCTGTTCCACCGAGGAAACCACCTCCGGTTGACCTCCAACTCCCCTACCGTTCAGATAGTTCAGAAGCAAGCCGGAGCTAAGATAGCCCATGGAGAAGAATATGGTCGCGACGGCCCCCCAAGCGAGGGTTCTAACCACCCATCTAGCTGGGCCGGAAGAGGCCCCCTCCTGTTCCTGACGGCTTCGTCTGGAGGATCTCCTAACTGTGGATCTTTCAATCTCGTCTCTCAGGTCAATCAACCCCCTGTTATGTTCATTTTAGATATTCCTTTATCCCCTTGGACAGGGACTTGGCCAGCCTCTCCTGGTAGGATGGATCGGCCAACATCCTGGCCTCCGAGGACTCGGAGATAAAGCCGGTCTCTATCAAAACTGCCGGCATGGCGGCGCCCCTCAAGACGAAGAAAGGGGCCTGGGCAACCCTTCTCATTGGAAGCTTACCGCTTTTTCCCGAGGAAAAAATCGCCTCGGCAAACTTGGTGCTCTCCTGTATCTTGTTGTTCTGCTGCATGTCGCCCAGTATGCTGAGCAGCAGGCTGGTCTTGTCGTCTCCTTGGCCGTTAGATCCCTCCACCAGCTCGGCGTTCTCTATCTTCGCCAGAGCCATGGCGTCCTTGTCGGTGGGGAGGGCCATGAGGTAAATCTCGACCCCCTTGGCGTGTCTGCCCTTGGGGAGAGCGTTCAAGTGGACGCTCACAAAAGCGTCGGCGTCCCACTGGTTCGCCAACTCAGTCCTTGTCCTCAATAGCAGGTATCTATCGTCGGCTCTGGTCAACCTGGCATCAAGTCCTAAGGACTGAAGGTTTTTCACCAGTCTCTGAGATATCTGAAGAGCCAGATCCTTCTCCCTGTAGCCATGGGCGACGGCGCCAGGATCCTTTCCTCCGTGTCCTGGGTCGACAACCACCAGAGGCCTTTTCTTGCCGGCAGGAGCAGGCTTGGTCACAGACGGGACCGGCACTGTAGGAGTCGGCATGACGGTAGGAGCCGAGTTAGGTCTCATAAAATCAGCCACTACCCTGTGGGGATCGCTCAGCTCAAAGGAGTTGTTGATCCATCCAGGCGCCTCGACCAGGACCACCCAACTTTTGCCCTCCGCCCTGACTTTGACCGATACGGATGGATCTGGAGAAGAACCAACCTTAGGATAAAAATTAAATAAAAACTCTAAACCATCCTTTGTTGGCTTTAAGGGTATATTATTGGATGTTTCCACCACTAGCCTAACTCTGTCCTCGTGAACACCCCAGCGAAAGGAGGCATCCTCAGTTTGAGCAGCACCCAAAACCGGAGCAACCTCTGGAACGACCTGAATCGGCTGAGAGGGCGGCTCCCTCGAAGGAGCAGGCGTCTCGACCTGACCAGCTCCAGAGCCCAATCCACGCCACAGGAGTTTAGCGTCATCTCCCGACTTGGCTAAAAGCTTCTCCATCACGACCAGGGCCGACTCAGAGTCCATCCACCAACGACCGTCGGACACGAAGGCTTTTCTCATGAGAGGGATTATATCGTATCCCAGCCAGACCGCCGCAGCGTTCGGTATAATCTGAAGGTTGGTAGGCCCCTTGTTTATCAGAAGACCATCGTTAAGGGACTTAGCTGAATACCCCAGCAACCTGGCCATCTCCCCAACCGCGACGTAGATGTCCCCTCCATTCTCCTTGATCTGTACTCCTCCTACAGGAGCTCCATCCCTCAGAAGACGCCAGTCCTCAGAGCAAGCCACGACGGGAAATAAAGCCAGGAGGAGGAAGGCTAGGAAAAAATCACGACCCCGCCAGAGCGACATCTCTTACCACCAACGAGGGAGCGCCCATATCACCGAAGAACGTCAGGTCCGCTCCGACTTGGGACACCGCCTTCAATAGATCCAGTAAGTTACCGGCCACGGTGACCCCTGAGACCGGCCTCTTGAGCACACCGTTCTCTATCATGATGCCCTTAGCCCCAAGGGAGAACTCTCCGGTCACAGAGTTTACAGTGTGAAGGCCTAGAAGCTCCGATACCCATAGCCCTCTGTCTATCGATGAGGCCATCTCCGAAGGGTCGTCCTCCCCTCTGTCAATGAACAGATTCGTGATGTCAACATCCGGATTGGAGGATATTCCCCTGAAGCCATTTCCGGTGGACAGGACACCGTCCCTTTTTGCCGAGCTCAAGCAATAAAGAAACCCCTTAAGCTTTCCATCTTCCACCAGAATTTTTCTGCCACAGGGGGTCCCTTCACCGTCCAGGGCAGAAGAGCCCATACCCCTTACCAGACGTCCATCGTCCACGATCCTCAGACAAGGATTGGCTATCACGTCACCTATCCTGTCCCGAAAGGGAGAACGCCCCTTCTGCACTGAGGAGGCGAAGAACATCTCCGACAGCACATCCAGAATGGAGCAGGCTGCGTCAGGAGGAAGAAAAAGGTCGTACCTACCTGATGGTAACGGTTTTCCGTTTAGTGCGCAGACCGAAGCCTTGACAGCCTTGCCAACTATGTCGGAGAGGTCCATGTCACACAGGTGTCGTCTGTGATCTCCCGCTCCTCCGATCTCCATAGCCTGCCCTTCCTCCGCGACCAGGGAAAGCCCCGCAGCCACTATAGACCCTCTATGCCAGGAGGATACTCCCAGGGAGTTAAGATAGTAGGAACAGCCGACACCGTCGCTCCAGGATGAGCTTCTCACCGACACGATCCTGTTGTCCATCTCGGAGGCCTCTTTGTGCATTCTGGCACACATCTCAAGGCGCTCCTCTCCTGATATGAGCCTGACCCTCTCGTCCCACAGGTCTAGACCGTCCTCCTCTTCGAACGAAGAAGGATGGGACATGGTAACCCATTGATCCGGCTCAGAGAGAGAGCAGTTATCCAGGCTCCACCTGACTATCTGCCCCATGGAGCCTTGGTCGAAACAGTTGGTGCTCGCTATCCCCTGTCTACCGTCCCGATCAACAACCCTGAGGCCTATGCCGCCGGATTGAGCGCTCTTGGAGTTCTCCAGTTCTCCGTCCCTCATCGAGACAGTCCTGGTGATGGAATCGCTGTACACCACGTCCGCCAGCTGAGCCCCTCCGTTCAGGGCCATATCCACCAGTGACCTAGACATCCTCTCGACGTTGTCCGAGGACAGCATCAATCCCTCCGAGCCTCTCTCGCTATACAGGAGGCCCCTTCTATCACCGATCCTCTGTCGACCCCTAGATGGGTGACGAGCCTAAAACGTCTCGGCTCCATATCGTTGAAAAGCACCCCCTTGGCACGACAGGCAAGGGCTAAATCGGAGGAAGAAGGAGCTCCTTCGGGCAAAGTCACGTAGACCATATTGGTCCTCTTAGTCCCTGAAGGGATCGGCTCTACTGTCATTCCCTCCTCGGAGAGGATCTCGGCTAAAGCCGAGGCGTTATCGTGATCCTCGGAGAGTCTGGATACGTTGTTTTTTAGGGCGAATACCCCAGCAGCAGCCATAAAGCCGGACTGTCGCAACTCACCTCCAAGCCTCTTTCTCTCAAAGCAGGCGCGGGAGATAAACTCCTCTGAGCCACATAGCATAGCCCCCATAGGCCCTCCCAGGCCCTTGGAGAGGCAGAACTGGACAGAATCCACCGATGAGGTGTAGGACTTAACGTCAACGCCCCACGCCACGGCGGAATTGAAAACCCTGGCCCCATCCAGATGGACAGCCAGCCCCATATCCCTTCCTGCCTCGACAGCCGCCCTAAAATCCGCCGGAGATTGGGCCAGCCCTCCCCTATCGTTGTGGGTCACCTCAAGGCAAAGCAAAGAAGCTTGGGCAAAATGGACGTTCCTTATCGGACAGTTGGCCCTTATCGAGCCAGGATCAGGAAGTCCGTCTGTGTCGTCCAATATATAAGGAAGAACCCCGGCCAGGGCCGAAAAACCGCCTCCCTCATAGCGGTATATGTGGGCGGCGTCTCCCACCAGCACCGCCTCGCCCCTTCTACAGTGGGTCAAAACCGCCGTTATGTTGCCCATGATGCCGGAGGGCACGAATATGGCCGATTCCTGCCCCGTCATCTCCGCCGCAAGGGACTCCAGCTCCCTAACCGAAGGGTCATCCCCATAGCCAGAGTCTCCGACTTCCGCCTCAAATATAGCCTGTCTCATGCGGTCATCTGGACATGTTACAGTGTCGCTTCTAAAATCTATGATACTCAAATAATCTCCCCCTGTCAGTGGGATAGTTTGATCGAACATGATATCACATGCCGACAAGAAAAAAGGAGAGAGCCGAAGCCCCCTCCATGCCGCAACTCGCCTAAAGGGTATCTCTAAAAACTCGCTGTTGAGCCCCCTCGGAGAAACCGTTCCGCCTGCGCCCTGTCGCCCCACTCGTACTCAAAGGCGGCAGGGCGAGTATACAGGCTCGAAGGGACTACGTCGGGACGATCGCTCCTAGGGTCAGAGTTTTTAGAGGTTCCCTAAAGAGAGATGCCCAGCCTCGCCCAGGGCAACAGATCCTCAGCCACAGGGACTCCCATGGAGACTCCTAACCTATTTGAGCCATGGTAGTCTGATCCAGCGGTGCAGTGCAGACCGATCTCCGAGGCTATCCTCATGTACTGATAGATCTGGTCCGCCTCGTGATGCCTGGATAGACACTCCAACCCCCAAAGCCCCATCTCCTTCAGCGATAACAAGACTTTTTTGAGCTCATCCATATCCCTGGAGGTCTGGATTGGGTGGGCCAGGGCAGAAACTCCTCCTGCCTCTCTTATAAGGGAGATACATCGCTCCGGAGAGAGCCGTCTTCGAGACACATAGCCTGGGGCACCTCTTTTGAGATAACGGTCAAAACAGTCCCTTATGGAGCGGGCGTAACCCTTCTTCATCATGGCCCTGGCAACGTGAGGCCTCGCCACCACGCCGCCCTTTGACTCCTCTAGAACGTCCTCTATGGTTATATCCATACCTGTAGAGCGCAATCTGTCTATTATCTCCAAGTTTCTCTGATCCCTATAACGCCGCAGATCCTCCAGGACCTCCGCCATTCCCTCGTGGGATGGATCGAAACCATACCCCAGTATATGCATCGTGGAGGGATATTCGGCCGATAACTCCACACCAGAAAGCCCCCTGACTCCCAGCTTTTTACAGGTCTTTAGGAAAACGGGAACCCCCTCCACCGTGTCATGGTCGGTCAAGCTCGCCACGGCTATGGAGTTCCTCTTAGCCATGAAAGCCAAGCTTTCAGGGGATTCAGTTCCATCAGAGCAATCGCTGTGGATATGAAGGTCCACAAGAAGCATAAGGGAGATTACTCCTCTTCCTTGGCGTTCTCCACAAGGGCATCGATCTGGAATACCGCTGGAAGGTCCAGGAGAACTATGAGCCTACCGTCGTCCATCTTGGCCACGCCCCTCATGAATTCTTGGTCCACGGACGACTCAAAATCCGATACCTGCTCTATCTGATCCTCGTATATGGTGTTTACCTCTCTCACGTTGTCCACCAATATACCGAAGAGAATCTCCGAGAACTCTACCACTATAATTCTCGATTCGTTGGAGATATCGTTCGAGTTGCCACCGATCCTCATGGAGATATCAAGGACCGGAACGATGGTTCCTCTGAGGTTTATGACTCCCTTGATGTGCATCAAGGCGTTAGGGACCCTGGTGATTATGGGTGGAACCCTGACGATTTCCCTGATATCCTGGACGTCAAGGCCAAAATTTTCGTCATTGAGCCCAAAAACCAAGATTATCTTCTCTTTGCCTTTATACGCGCCTGCCGCATACATATCCGCTTCGTTGATCTTTGACTTCTCCTGAGTGGGGTTCACAGTAAAGACCTCCTCTTACCGATTTTAGGTCATCGTCTTATCTTACCATCTTTCGCTATGTAGCATAAAGCCCTCCAGCGTGACTATGGAGATTTCCTCCTCCGTAACTATAGCGATGCTTGCCGGATCCCTCCCCCTCGGGGCGCTGGCGGAGCCAGGGTTGAGATAAACTATGCCTCCATCCCTCACCAGTGACGCAACATGAGTATGCCCTGTCACGACCATGTCCGGTCTCTCGGAGAGGGCCATCTCCCTGGTGTAGGAAAAATCATGCCCATGAGAGACCAGTATGGATCTGCCCATCAAGCTCAGACGAACCTGATCCTGGAGCTCCTGACCTATCCTGAGCCGGTCTCCATCCTTATCGCAGTTTCCCCTGGATATATAGATAGGGATCTCTAGAGATTTAATTTCCTCGGCGAGATGGAAGGATGCCGCTCTATCAGGATGGGCCAGGACATCGCCGCAGTGCAATATGACATCGACGTCCCCCCAAAGCTTTCTTGCCCTCTGCCAACAGTGAAGATCTCCGTGGGTATCGGAGATAACCCCTATCTTGGCCATAAAATCCCTCCCATCCATGTCACGGTCCATTCTACAACATACAAAAGGCCCTGTCTCGAACGAGACAGGGCCTTTTAGAAAAGCTAGAAGAAAAGATCCTTGGCAACGGCCTACTC
>CAYNAN010000103.1:0-7154 GCA_964395085.1 uncultured Synergistaceae bacterium | reverse complement strand
GCAGGTCGAAAATACGGGCTCGAACGGGCTACGTCGGAACGATCTCTCCGAGGAACAGCGTTTTTAGAGATACCCTTTTGTAATTGGTCCAGAAAGCCGTGAAAATCCGCTCTTCTGGGTATACCACCTGTGGTTTGTGAGATGTATTCTCATTATAAATACAGAGATATCGTCCTGAAGGGGGTCTTTTCATGCACGTTTTCGGTCCTGTCCCGTCCCGTAGGCTGGGGAGAAGCCTGGGTATCAACCACATCCCTCCCAAGGAGTGCAGTTACGGCTGTCGCTACTGTCAGCTGGGAAGCACTCTGAACATGTCCATAGATAGACGGAACTTCTTCGAACCGTCTTCGATAATCGCCGAGGTCGGCAGAAAACTGGAGGAGCTGAGGGAGTCGGGCGATCCGGTGGACTACATGGCGTTCGTCCCGGACGGCGAACCGACGCTGGACCTGAGGATAGGGGAGCTGGCCCGGGGGCTGAAGGGCTACGGAGTTCCCCTTGCGGTTATAACCAACTCGTCCCTGATAGGGGATCGGGCTGTAAGGGAGGATCTTATGGTCTTCGACTGGGTTTCCCTCAAAGTCGACGGGGCCACTGAGCCTGTCTGGCGGTTCGTGGACAGGCCTCATAAGGGTCTGTCTTTCGACGGCATAATGGACGGTCTCAGGGCTTTCTCCTCGGATTATAAGGGGCATCTGGAGACCGAGACCATGCTGCTGGCAGGGGCCAACGACCAAGACGACCACCTGGAGGCCCTGGCCGCCTTTTTGGCCGCTTTGTCGCCGGACGTCTGCCGTCTCTCCTCCCCCACCAGGCCACCGGCATGTCCCGACGTAGCCTGTGTCGACGAGGAGCGGCTGGCGGTCGCCACCGCCATATTGGAGTCTCACGGACTGAACCCGATGATCCTGAACGCCTACGAGGGAGACGATTTCACCAGGACCGGTGACGCCAGAGATGGGCTGCTCTCCATAATGTCGGTCCACCCCATGAAGGAGGCGGCAGTAGCCCGTTTCCTGAGGGAAGAGGGTGACGACATGGCCATCGTCGAGGAGATGGTCGCCAGCGGAGACGTGATTCGAACTTCATGGCGAGGGGACGTCTTCTACGCCAGAAACCTCCGGAAGGCAAATCGAGAGGGAGGTCGCTGATGTCCAAGTTCTCCAGGTCCGTAATGGACCGAGCTGTCTACTGTCCGCTTGCCTCCCAGCCCGAGGATAGATCTGTCATGTTGGGCAGCCTTTTCGGCGAGGACATCGCCCTGGTGGACACAGGCTCGTCCCTCCTGGCCTCCCACGTGGATCCCATCGTCGGTGCGGCCGAGGGGCTAGGTCGACTGGCGATCCACGTGGCCTGTAACGACCTGGCCGCCAGCGGGGTCAGGCCTAGATGGGCCCAGATACTGGTGCTGACCCCTGTCGGCGGCGAGGACTCGCTCAAAAAGGTCATGGAGGAGGCTGTGGCTGCGGCCAAGGGGATATCGGTCACAATAATAGGCGGCCACAGCGGCTATACCGCCGCCCTTTCCAGGCCTCTTGCCGCGGTGACAGCCATGGGAGTCGCCCAGGACCGGGTCATTCCCACCGGTGGGGCCAAGGAGGGCGACGTGATCTGCATCACCAGAGGCGTCGGCCTCGAGGGGACCGCCATCCTAGCCTGGGACTACCGGGAAAAATGTCGGTCCCTGGGTCTTTCCGACTCGGACATCTCCGAGGCGAGGGCCCTTGCGGACGAGCTGTCGGTGGTCAAAGAGGCGCTCAAACTCGCCTCCCTCGGTGTGACCGCCATGCACGACCCCACCAGGGGAGGGGTGTTGGAGGCAATGGCGGAGATGGCCCATGGAGCTAATCTTTCCTTTAGGATAGATCAGGCCTGCCTTCCCGTTCCCGCCGTGGTGGAGAGGTTTGCACTGGCCTTCGGCTTCGACCCTATGAGGATGATCTCCTCCGGGACGCTTGTGGTGACGTTGCCTCAGGGCGTGGTTGAACGAGCCAAGTCCGAGCTCCAGGGCGTAGCCCCTCTCTACCCTGTCGGCGTGGTCGAGCCCGGCGTCGGGGTGAGGTTAGCGTCAGATCGAGGAGAGAGGCTCTTTGAATCCCCAGAGCCTGACTTCGACGAGCTTGCCAGGCTCCAGGTCGATCTGGGCTCCCCTGAGGGAATATAGGGCATCTATAAAAACCTACGTTAGAACTCCCTCGGAGTGACTGTTTCGGCGAAGCCCCCCTTGCTTTCGGAGAAGGGGGGCTTTAAAATGGAACTGATCAAACAAACGTTTGACCGAGGAGGTCGTCGTGACGATGGACAGTTCAAGAGACGTGCTTATAGAGGCAGGCAAGGAGCTTTTTTCAACAAAGGGCTACATGGGGACGTCGGTAAGGGAGATAGCCAGAGCGGCAGGGACCAACGTGTCAATGATCTCCTACTACTTCGGGGGTAAGGAGGGGCTTTACCGGGAGATCCTAGGGGGGCTCGTCTCGGAGGTGAAGGGACTTTTTGACGATTCTGCGGTGGCCCTATTATCGCCGATGGAAAGGGTGACCCACTACGCTCGGTCGGTGTCCAGGGTCCACGACGAGAACCCCTGTTTGGCCAGGATACTGCACCACGAGATGAACTCCCCAAGCCCTATGCTGGAGGAGCTTCAGAGGGAGGTCTTCCCCAAGGTGTTCGGTTTTTTGGTAAAGGCGTTTAAGGACGGTATAGATCAGGGGGTCTTTAGGGGCGACGTGGACCCCAAGGTAATGAGCTACTGTCTAGCCTCGATGGTCAACTTCTATCGCTTTCAGAGGGACCTGGTGCGGAGCTTCAGCCCTAACCTGGTCGAGGAAGGATCTGATTTTGCCGAAAAGGTCCTTAAGGTGTTCTTTAAGGGGGTTATGGCTTGAGGATGAAGAGGACTTTGTGGTTACTTCCGGTGATGGCAGGGGTTGCTGCGGTGATCTTCGCCGCAAAGCTTCGTGGAGACCCTCCTTCGGTTGTACTGGACGGAGAGATAAGCGTCCCAGTCAGGGTCGCAAAGGTCCGGCGTTACGACGGAACTCCTTGGATATCGGGCTACGGGGTGGTATCTCCCTCCAGGGTATGGCACGGGGTGGCGGACGTCTCCGGAAGGGTCGCCTACGTCAACCCCCGTCTGAAAGAGGGCGAGCTGGTGTCGGAGGGCGAGGTCATGGTGAAGGTCGACGACCAGGTGTATCAGCTGGCGGTGGATCAGCAGGAATCGGCGCTGAGCCAGGCCAAGTGGGAACTCCAAAGCCTGGCCGTCCAGGAGCGTCATGAGAGGGAATCCCTCTCCATAGCTAAAAAATCCCTCGCCCTGTATCAGAAGGACCTGGAACGCTACCGGGGGCTTTTGAAGAAGGGCTCCACCAGTCCATCGGAGGTGGACAGGCTTGAACGGCTCTACCTCGGGGAGAGGCAGAAGGTCCAGTCCCTTGAGTCGGCCCTGGCCCTCATGCCCAGCAGGGTGGAGTCCCTGAAGGCCAAGATGGCGTCCCTTGAGGCAGCTCTCTCAAAGGCGAAGCTGGATCTGGCCCACTGCGTGATGTCGGCCCCTTTCGACGGCAGGGTTGCGGGGGTGGCGGTGGAGGGATCCCAGTTCGTACCCCAGGGACGGGAACTCCTGAGGGTCGAGGACGTCTCGTCTCTGGAGATACCGGTCAAGATAGGCCTGGATCGGATGGAGGTCCTCGGCCTGTCCGACAAGGGAATCGTCGATGCGGACGTGATCTTTCAGGGCAAAGGCGGCAGCTTCAACTGGAGGGGCCATCTCGATCGGGGATCCCACGCCGTCGATCCTTTAACCAGAACGATCGGTCTGATAGTTCGGGTCGAGAACGCCACATCGAAAGAGGGGTTGGAGTTGGTTCCGGGGATAACCTGTAACGTCAGGATATTCTGTCCCTCCACCTCTGAGGTGATGGAGATACCGAAGGAGTCGGTCAGAGACGGTATGGTCTACGTGGTGGACTCGAACTCCCGCCTCGAGTACAGAGAGGTGAGGATGCACCGGGCGGAGGGCGAGGGGGCGCTGGTTGTATCCGGTCTGTCGGAGGGGGAGACGGTGGTGATCTCCGAGCTAGAGGCCCCTGTGCCGGGGATGAAGCTTAAGCCCTTCGATCTTGAGGATGGGCGAAGATGATCCGCTTCTTCCTTCGACACCCCACGTCGGCAAACCTGATGATGGCGGTTTTTATCATACTGGGGATCATGGCCCTGCCGGGGCTCAGGAGGGAGACCTTCGTTGACTTCCTGCCAAAACGGGTATCCGTCACTGTGGCCTACCCTGGCGCGACCGCCGACGAGGTGGATGAGTCGGTCGTCCAGCTAGTCGAGGATGCCATCTCCTCTGTGAGATACGTTCGGGAGGTTAGGTCCGAGTCCAGGGACGGTCTGGGGATCGTCACGGCGGAGATGGAGCCCGACTGGGATAGCTCGATATTTTTAAACGACATCAAGACCGAGGTCGATGCCGTCGACGACCTGCCCGAGGACGCCGAAAAGCCCGTCGTCAGGCTTTTAGGACAGACCAAGCCAGTGGTCTCCCTGGCTGTTACCGGTCCGATGGAGCCATCGGTGCTGAGGGCCTACGGCAGGGCGATAAGGGACGAGATAAGGGCTCTGCCTGGGGTGTCTCAGGCTCAGCTTTCGGGCTTCTCCGATAGACAGTACCAGGTCATGGTGTCCCTCCCCCTCCTCAGACAGCATGGCCTGACCGTGGGAGACGTGGCCAGAGCGGTGGGATCCCAGAGCGTGGACCTTCCGGTGGGCTTTATAGAGTCCTCCGCCAGAAAGATCTCCCTCAGGGTCGCAGAGCGACGCAGGAGCAAAGAGGCCCTTGCGTCGATGGTGATATCCGAGGGATTGGACGGAGGGCGGATCCTGCTGGGGGACGTGGCTGATGTCCTGGACGACTTCGAGGTGGAGGAGGATAAAATACTCTTCGACGGCGAGAGGGCCGCCTTTATCGTCGTCAGCAAGACCGACACCGAGGATTCCCTGAGGGTGCTGGGGGAGATCAAGGAATATCTGAAGGGCAAGACCCCTCAGTTGCCCCCTGGTGTCTCTATCAGCCTGACCGACGACTACACCACCATCGTCAGGGACAGGCTGGACATGCTTGTTAAAAACGGCTTCCAGGGATTCCTGCTTGTTTTCATAACGCTGTTTATGTTCTTCGATGGGAGGTACTCTCTGTGGGTCGCCATGGGGCTGCCTGTGTCTTTCCTTGGGGCTATGTTCCTTTTCCCCGTCCTCGGTCAGACCCTCAATATGGTGTCCATGGTGGCCCTCCTGATGGGGCTCGGTTTGGTGATGGACGACGCCATAGTGATATCTGAGAATATCGCCAAGCACCTCGCCGTGGGCAAGAGGCCTTTGGAGGCAGCCGCCGACGGCCTCAAGGAGGTCTGGTCCGGGGTCCTGTCGTCGTTTTTAACCACCGCCGCGGTCTTCGTGCCTCTTTTGACCGTACAGGGACAGATGGGTAGGGTGTTTCAACCCATACCGGCGGTGTTGCTCTCCGTTCTGGCGGTCAGCCTGGTGGAGGCTTTTTTCATACTGCCTCATCACCTTGCCAACTCCAAGGGAAGAGCCGGGTTTACGGATAGGTACAGAGAGAAGGTCAACCTAGGAATGGCCTACGTCAGAGATCGGTGGGTCATGAGGGCAGTGAACTGCGCTGTCGATAACCGCTACTGGACCCTGGGCCTGACGGTGTTCCTCCTGCTGGGCTCCATCGCTTTAGTTATAGGTGGAATTGTGAAGGTTCAGGCCTTTCCCGACATGGACGGGGATGTCCTCGAGGCCAGAATACTCATGCCCCAGGGGACGTCCCTTTCCCAGACCGAGATTGCGGTCGGTTTTGTCTTAGAGGCATCCAAGTCCATGGACCTGTCCGATATGGTTACCCATAGGGCGGTGGAATACGGGATACACCGTGGCCTGGACGAGCGGGGCGCCCACGTTGCCACCGTCAAGGTCAACCTGATACCTGCGGATAAGCGTGGCTTCACCGTGGATCAGCTGGTGGACTCATGGAGCTCCGCTGTGGGCCAGATTCCGGGGGTCCTTTCCCTGACCTTCGCCGAGCCAACTTTGGGGCCTCAGGGAAGGGCAATAGAGATCCGCCTCCAGGGGGCCGACCTCGTAAGATTGAAAGAGGCGTCTATCGACCTCCGTCGCTGGTTTGAGGGGATTCGTGGCGTGAGGGACCTGGACGACGACATGAAGCCCGGCAGGCTCGAGATAGCTCTGAAGCCCCTTCCTGGCGTCTTGGCCATGGGTCTTCCCTCCGGCGAGATCGCTCGGCAGGTCAGGAGGGCCTTTTACGGCGAGGTGGTGGACTCGTTTCAGGTGGGAGCGGAGAGGTTCGAGGTAAACGTCAAGCTCAGCGATGATGACGTGGAGGACGTTCGTAGCCTGATGGACCTCCCTGTGGGCCTTCCCGGTGGGGCTGATGCCCCTCTCGGCAGCCTGGTGTCGCTGGAATACGAAAGGCCATGGAGCAGGATACACAGGCTGGACGGGGTCAAGACCGTGACGGTCGTCGGGGACGTGAATACAGCACTGGGCAACACCGCCGACATACTGACCTATATGAGACAGGCCTATCTGCCCGAGTTTGAGCGAAAATATCCCGACATATCCATGTCCTTGGACGGCGAGGCAGGAGAGATGGGGGAGACCCAGGCGTCCATGAAGAGGGCCCTTCTGCTGGGGGTGCTCGGCATATTCGTCCTGCTGTGTTTCCAGTTCAGAAGCTATATAGAGCCTCTGGTGGTGCTTTTAGCTATCCCCTTCGCTTTCATAGGCGTGATCTGCGGGGTAATGATAATGAATATACCTCTTAGTATGCCCGGGATAATGGGGTTCGTCTCCCTAGCCGGTGTGGTGGTGAACAACTCGATACTGCTGGTGGAGTTCATCAGGATGGGGATGGAGCAGGGGCTATCGGTCGTCCAGGCGGCTAAGGGGGCCAGCGGTGACAGGTTCAGGGCCATATTCCTGACTACTATGACCACGGTGGCGGGAATGGTCCCTCTGATGTTCGAACGAAACCTTCAGGCCCAGGTGCTGATCCCTCTGGCTGTGAGCGTCGTATTTGGCCTCATAGGATCTACCCTTTTGGTGTTAGTGGTTCTTCCGTCCCTCTA
>CAYNAN010000102.1:0-7209 GCA_964395085.1 uncultured Synergistaceae bacterium | reverse complement strand
GGAGATTCCACAAAAAAATACCTTTAAAAGGCATCTCGGCAACTTTTTTGCTTATATAGAGGATGTAGAGACATTATCTTTATCCTGGAGGTGCTTTTTTATGGCGACAGAACGAATAGTGCTAAACGAGGAAGCGGAGAATAAAAGGAAGAATACCCTTAGCGTGCTACTAGGTGCAGCGTTTTTGATGGCCACATCGGCCATAGGGCCGGGCTTTTTAACCCAGACAGCGGTGTTCACCGAACAGATGAAGATGGCCTTCGCCTTCGCCATCCTGGCATCGATCCTGATCGACATAGTGGTTCAGCTCAACATCTGGAGGATACTGGCGGTATCGGGAATGAGAGCCCAGGACGTGGCGAACAAGGTGCTCCCGGGACTGGGATACTTCCTTGCCTTCGCCGTGGCGACCGGAGGCCTTGTCTTCAACATAGGCAACGTAGGAGGAGCGGCCATGGGAGTCAACGTCCTGACCGGCTGGCCTATACCGGTCGGAGCGTCACTCAGTGCCCTGATTGCGATATTCATCTTCCTCCGCAAGGAGATGGGAAGCGCCATGGACAAGTTCACCCAGGTGCTGGGTTTCGTGATGATCGCCATGGTCCTCTACATGGTCTTCAAGACCAATCCGCCGGTGGGCGACGCCGTCAAAGAGGCGTTCATGCCCTCCAGCATCAACTGGATGATCGTCCTCACCTTGGTTGGTGGAACGGTTGGAGGCTACATCTCCTTCGCCGGAGCCCACAGAATCATCGATGCAGGGCTTACGGGAAAAGAGAACCTGGGATCCATCAGCAAGGGATCCATCAACGCCATAGCCATAACGGGAATCATGAGGTTTCTGCTGTTCTTAGCCATACTCGGTGTGGTCATGATGGGCCATAAGCTCGACCCGGCCAACCCTCCTGCATCGGCCTTCCAGCTTGGAGCAGGAGATATAGGCTATAAGATCTTCGGTGTGATACTCTGGGCGGCAGGGATAACGTCGGTAATAGGGGCCTCATACACCTCCATATCCTTCCTCAAGACCCTCTTTAAATCGGTCGGAGATCACCACAGGGCCTGGATGATAGGGTTTATAGTCTGCTCCACAGCGATACTAGCCACCGTTGGGAAACCGGTCGCACTGCTTATATTCGCCGGATCCATCAATGGCCTGATACTCCCTCTGGCGCTCATATCGGTCCTCCTCGCTGCTAACAAAAAGGAGATCGTCGGAGACTACAAACATCCTATGTGGATGTCTCTCTGCGGCTACGTCATGGCTGCCTTCACCATGTGGATGGGGGTCAAATCCCTTAGCTCCATAATGAAGCTCTTTTCCTAGACTCAAGAGCTACAGGACTATAATGGGGGCGAGGGATATATTCCCTCGCCCCATGTCGAACGAGAGGTGAACGTCATGAACGAAACCCCTAAAGTCCACCCAGCGGGGGAGACCTGTCTGGTGGTGGACTTCGGAAACTCAATTTCCCTTGAGATAAACGGCCAGGTTCAGGCCCTCAGGTCATACCTGGAGTCTAGAAGCATACAGGGCATCATGGAGATAATGCCCACCTACCGCTCCCTGGCGGTCTACTTTGATCCCGTTAGGTCCGATCTGGACAGGATAAAATTCGCCATCTCCGAGGGACTCGCCTCCTTGGGGGAGAGCGCTTCCATAGGCACGAAAGAGGCGGTGATACCGGTGTGCTACGGCGGAGAGCACGGACCGGACCTGCCCTCGGTGGCAAGGCATCACGGCATAACCGAGGACGAGGTCGTGGCCAGACACTCGGGCAAAAGCTGCTACTGCTATATGCTGGGCTTCACCCCGGGATTTTCCTACCTAGGGGGAATGGACGAATCGATAGCCACCCCAAGGCTTGAGACCCCTAGGGAGCTCATACCGGCGGGAAGCGTCGGCATAGCGGGCAAACAGACGGGCATATACCCCATAGACAGCCCGGGAGGCTGGCAGCTAATAGGCAGGACCCCTCTGACCATGTACGATCCGTCCAAGGACCCGGCGACACTGCTGGACGCTGGGCTGTGGGTCAGGTTCAGACCCATAGACCAGGACGAGTACGACGAGATCCAGGTGAAAGTCAGACAGGGCAGCTACGCCCTGGAGATAGTGGAAAAGGGGGATATATCGTGAGACTGGAGGTAAAGTCCCCTGGAATGCTGACCACCGTCCAGGACCTGGGACGATGGGGGCATCAGGCCATCGGCATGCCTGTAGCCGGAGCGATGGACCCCATGGCCCTCAAAAGGGGCAACCTTATGGTCAAAAACCCGCTAAACGCCGCCGCCCTGGAGATAACCGTCATGGGGCCGTCCCTCACGGTCCACGGAAGCGGCCTCATAGCCCTCACCGGTGCCGATCTAGGGATGGCTATAAACGGGGTCCCCTCCGAGCCATGGAGAACCTACTCGGTCAAAGACGGCGACGGCATATCCTTCTCCGGCATGAAGGGACGGGGTTGCCGCGCCTATCTATGCGCCTCGGGGGGGATCGACGTTCCCTCCCTCATGGGGAGCAGATCGACCTACCTCCGAGGCAAAATCGGCGGCCATATGGGCAGGGCCCTCGCAAAGGGGGACATCCTACCCTGCGGCGAACCCTATATACTATGGGACAGGTGTGCAGGCTTCTCCTGCCCCTACGACCTAAGACCAAGCTACGACCCATCCCTCCCTTTAAACGCCGTCTTAGGGCCTCAGGACGAATGTTTCACCGAGGAGGGCATCCAGACCTTTCTGTCGGGAGAGTACGCCGTTTCCCCCGCAGCGGACCGGATGGGGTACAGGATGGACGGACCTAAAATAGAGCATTCAGGTGGGGCGGACATAGTGTCCGACGGCATCTGCCTCGGTGCGGTTCAGGTCCCAGGCCACGGCCAGCCAATAGTCATGATGGCGGACCGCCAGACCACCGGAGGCTACACCAAAATAGCGGTGATCACCGGCAAGTCGGTGGCTCGACTGGCCCAGAGGCTGCCGGGGGAATCGGTACGCTTCCAGTCCATGAGCCAGGATCAGGCCGTGCAGGAGGCGAGGTCCGAGGCCCAGGAGATCGAGAGACTGAGACTGGCCGTAGAGGGATGGATAGCGTCTCCTAGGGAGATCGTCCAAAATGAGGCGACACCCGACTCCGGCAGGCTGGCTCTGAGCGTTGAAGGCCAAAGATACGACGTTACATGGGAAAGACTTTAGAGGAGGGGTGGAATTGAGCAAAATAGACCTTAACAGCGATCTAGGGGAGAGCTTCGGAGCCTACCAGATGGGAAGGGACGACCAGGTCCTGGCAAGCGTGTCCTCCGCCAACGTGGCCTGCGGCTTCCACGCAGGAGACCCTATGGTGATGGTCAAGACCGTCAAGCTGGCGGCCCAACATGGCGTCGCAGTAGGGGCCCATCCGGGCTATCCCGACCTGGTGGGATTCGGCAGGAGGGCCATGAAATGCTCCCCGGAGGAGGTCTACTGCGACTGTCTCTACCAGATAGGGGCCATAGACGGAGCATGTCGAGCTCAGGGAATAGAGCTCCAGCACGTCAAACCCCACGGCGCCATGTACAACACCGCCGCCAAGGACCTGGACATGGCCTTAGCCATAGCGCAGGCTGTGAAGGACATAAGGCCCAACCTTATACTCATGGGCCTGGCGGGGTCGCTCTTCGAGAGGGCTGCGGAACAGCTTGGGATACCCTTCGCCTCCGAGGCCTTCGCCGACCGGGCCTACATGGCCGACGGCTCACTGGTCCCCAGGACCATGAAGGGAGCGGTGATACACGACGGCCAAGAGGCTGCGAGACAGGTCATATCCATGGTCACGACGGGGAAGATAAAGGCCATAGACGGCACGGAGATATCCATGAAGCCCCACTCCATCTGCCTCCACGGCGACACGCCGGAGGCCGTCCAGATGGCCGCCACTGTCCGCAGGATGCTAACGGAGCAGGGAGTCGATATAACGAATCTAAAGGAGGTCCTCGATCTATGAAAGCCAGCGACTATAGAGATTGGTCACCTGCGTCGGTCAGGGAGATAATCCGATCAGGAGAGTGGACCGACCCCACCCCGGGGATGTGTGCGGGCCACGTCCAGGCCAACATGATAGTCCTGCCGAAGGACTGGGCATACGACTTTATGGTCTTCGCCCAGAGAAACCCGACCCCCTGCCCTATACTTGACATAACCGAGCCAGGAGGCAAAGAGGCCAGGATAATGGCCCCAGGCTCAGACGTGGCGAAGGACATACCCCGTTACAGGGTGTGGAAGGACGGCCTTCTGGTCGACGAGCCCACCGACGTATCGTCCTACTGGAAGGACGACCTGGTGGCCTTCCTCCTAGGGTGCTCCTTCTCCTTCGAGAGCGCCTTGATGGAGGCTGGAATACCTATCAGGCACATAGAGGAGAACAGAAACGTCCCTATGTACGTCACGTCGATCCAGTGCCGCCCCGCCGGTCGGCTCTCCGGCCCGATGGTGGTCAGCATGAGACCCATACCGGCGAGCCAGGTCCCAAGGGCGGTTCTCTGCACCGGCCGGTTCCCAGGGGTACACGGAGCTCCCGTCCACGTGGGAGACCCGGAGGCCATAGGGATAAAGGACATATCCAAGCCCGACTTCGGCGACTCTGTGACCATAAAACCCGGCGAGGTCCCGGTCTTCTGGGGCTGCGGGGTTACCCCCCAGGCGGCGCTGATGGCCAGCAAGCCCCCCTTCGCCATAACCCACGCTCCGGGACACATGATGATACTGGACCCAAAGGACTCGGACCTGGCGGTATTTTGATAAGACTCGTAAGAAAGAGGAAGACCCCAAAATGCGGGTCTTCCTCTTCGCTTGTACCCCCTCAGACCTCCCGAACGTTTAAAGCGTTTCGGCCGGCATTCTCTCCTGACCGAACTCCATCTCCTCGGTCCATCCTGACAGATCCGCCATGACGGCCTTAGGCTCAGCAATGTAGAAAACCTCGAAGATGGGGTTGTCCTCGGAACCGTAGAACTTCTTTATGATCGGGCTTTTCATACAGGATCTCTTTACCTCCCTATTGTCCTCGAATACCGCCTTTCCCGACAGGCGAATCCAGGAGAAGGACGGAGAGGACACGGAAATCTCCAGGTAGGGGCAGTTCTGAAGCTGGCGATATACGTCCTTCTGGTTGTTGGTGCAGAACCACAGCTTGCCATCGTACTCCCGACAGAACATGAAGGGACGATTTTTTGGCTTGCCATCCAGCCCCACTGTCGCTAGGTGTTGAACAGGATTTGAGGTCAAAAACTCCACTACTTTTTTCACGATAAAACCTCCCGTTATAGAGCATATTTTCGGCGCTGACGGTATAATAAGCTTATCAGGATACAATTGAAAGTAAGCACTATTTTGTGCCCCAGACACCAAAAGGATACTATCAGGAGGTCATCATGGACAGACGAGACCTTCCTCCATGTCCTGTGGAGGTCGCACTTTGTATGATAAGCAACAAGTGGAAGGTCCTCATCATAAGGGAACTGCTTGAGGGAACCAAGCGATTTGGAGAGCTAAAAAAATCCACCTGCGGTATAACCCAAAAGGTCCTCACAGCGAACCTTCGATCCATGGAGGAGGTCGGACTGGTCACGAGAAAGGTCTACGCCGAAGTTCCTCCAAGGGTGGAGTATAGCCTGACAGACATAGGGTACAGCCTGAAACCCATCTTGGACGCCATGTACCTCTGGGGAGAAAACTACCAAAACGAGCTATAAAACAGCGAGTTGGCCCATGGAAAACCATGGGCCAACTCGCTTATTCCGCCAATCTCAGCACACACTCCAGGAGGACGTCCGCTCCGTCGGCGATCTGGTCGAAGTCGCTGTCCTCCTGTGGACAGTGGCTCTTGCCCCCTATGGAGGGTACGAAGATCATCGCAGACGGGACCGCATGTGACAGTATCTGTGCGTCGTGGCCCGCACCGCTCCATAGGTGGGTCGACTCCAAGCCGTGCTCGTCGGCTACCGATTGAATCATGGACACCATAGTTTTATCGAAGGATACCGGCTGGACATCCGCATCCCTGAAGAACTCCAGAGAAAGTCCGAAGCGGTTCGCCAAATTCTTCATGGCCTCCTCTGCCTTGAACTTCATCTGGGCGAACCGGTGGGCGTCGGGATGGCGCATATCCAGGGTGAAGGACACCTCGCCCGGAATCACGTTTATAATGTCCGGCTTAACCCCGATTCGGCCCACAGTGGCCCGTCCCCCTATGGACTTTGCCAGCTCGGTCATCTCCACGTGAAGGTGGGACACCGCCAGAAGGGCGTCGTGCCTCATGTCCATCGGGGTGGTCCCGGCGTGGTTGGACTGCCCTTTGAACCTGCCCCGCCACCAGGCTATCCCCTGAACCCCGTCCACAACCCCGAACGGCACACCTTTCAGGTCCAAAAATGGCCCCTGTTCGACGTGAAGCTCCAGGTAGCAAGAGGGCATCACACTGTCCGAACCGGCGTAGCCGATCCGGCGTAGCTCGTCACCCACGGTCTTACCGTCGTCGTCGGACTTTGAGTACATATCCTCCAGCGATGCCTCACCCACCAGGACCAGGCTTCCCATCATGTCCGGGGCAAACCGGGCACCCTCCTCGTTGGTGAAGGCCGCCACAGCCAGAGGGAGCCTGTGGGGAAGTGCGTTTTCCTTTACGGTCCTGAGTACCTCCAGACCCGACAGGACCCCCACACAGCCGTCGAACATCCCTGCGTTACGGACGGTATCGATGTGGGATCCCACCGTGATCGGATCCCCTGGTTCATCCCCTGGGAGGACACCGAAGACGTTCCCGATAGGGTCCACCTTGACCTCAAGGCCAGAGTCCCCCATCCAGCGAACCAGGGTGTCCCTTCCCTCTCTCTCGTGATCGTCCAGGGCGAGACGGGTCCTGCCTCCACTTGGATCGAGACCGATGGCCCCCAGCTCCTCTATCGTCGACATCAACCTGGATCTGTTCACCGAACGTTCCCTCATGGTTCCACCTCCGTGCGATATTAGGCGACTCAGCCTGGAACCATTGTACAACTAACCCTTTACCTTAGCGATTTCCCGATCCATTCCGTCGAAGAAAAGGTCCGTCTCAGGCGGCGAGGTCATCAGGCTAACCAGAACAAAAGCCAGGGTGGAGACCGCCAGTCCCCACACCGAGGGCCACTGCCCCATAGGTTTCAGATTTGCCATGCTTAGAAAGGCCACCAC
>CAYNAN010000101.1:4485-7294 GCA_964395085.1 uncultured Synergistaceae bacterium | reverse complement strand
AAACAGCTCTCACTCTCCAGCGCCAAGCCGATCTTCGTCATACTGAACAAGGCGGACCTCAAGACCAAATCGGACGTCGAGGCCATCATGAAGGTCGTCAGGGACAGGCTAACCCGAACGGCGATCCCCTGCGCCGGGATAGTTGCCTACAGCTCACAGGCCGACCCCCACGAGATAACGGGAGACAGCCTCATTAAGTATCTCAAGGGAGTCGACTCCAAGCAGAAGTACGCCAGGCTCCGCCGTGGCTTCGATCAGGTGTTCGAGGAGATAATGACCCACAGCCGAAAGGAGACGGAGCGACGCTCAAGGATAGTGAGGGCTCTCAACGTAACCATCCTCAAGGGCGAGGGAGACATCCCCGAGGAGGACTTCCAGGTTCTAAAGAGCTCCGCTGGAACGCTCCGCAAGGAAGCAGAGTCGACAAACTCGCTTATTCAGAGGTTTTCAATACTGCGAAGCCAGATGGATCAGAGGATCCGGGCTGTGCTGGACTATATAGCGGTGGACGACGAAAGACGGGAGGTCTCAGGAGTTCCCGGCGAGGTCGTGGTCCACGATCAGGACTTGCTTATCGAGCTTGACACCACCAGGAGCAGAAAGGGAGTGGTTCGAGGAATCGATGCCTTCGGCGTGTACCTGGACGCAGGACTTCCAGACGATGTGATGTTGCACGCCTCGGACATATCCAACCGTTATTCCCATGAGATCAAGGATATTTTCCACCTGGGAGAGGAATATCCCATCGAGGTTGGCTCGGTGGATCACGTCAAGGGGCTGGTTCGGATGACGGTCATCCCTGATAAGGAGGAAATAGGTCGATGAGCGCGGATCTAGCTAAAAGGATAGAGAGGGTACTTTCAGAGCTATCCCCATACAGAACGTTCGTGGAGCGGGAGGTCGGCGAGATAGAGTCACTGGGAGAGGGGCTAAGGAACGACGTTGACCAAGCATCCCGAGAGGGACGGAAGCTCCGTATCGGCGTGGTTGGTCAGGTAAAATCGGGCAAATCCTCGTTCCTAAACGCTCTGATATTCGGCGGGACCGGCATACTCCCCAAAGCCGCCACCCCCATGACCGCCGCCCTGACGGTGATAGAACACGCCCCGGAGGTAAAAGCCACTATCGAGTTCTACACCGAAGAGGACTGGAAGACCATAGAGAGGGCCGGACAGGAACACGACCGTATGGC
This sequence comes from uncultured Synergistaceae bacterium, assembly GCA_964395085.1. Lineage (GTDB taxonomy): Bacteria > Synergistota > Synergistia > Synergistales > Dethiosulfovibrionaceae > Dethiosulfovibrio. The sequence continues at coordinate 6,102 of CAYNAN010000101.1, read as the reverse complement.
CCAAGAGATAGCCCAAAGGCTAGGGTCCAACGGCAAGGGGCTTTTCGGAAAGGGAAAAACGGCTCCGGCCACGAAGGAGCAGATCCAGGCCGCCATCGACCGGGAGATACCGGACGACCTGAAAGCCTCAAAAGAGCTTGTCGAGATGGCAAGACAATCCAGAATCGACCTGAAAAAGTATCTGGGGCAGAATAAGGAGCTGAGCGGAATATCCTCCCTGGAGGACCTGATGAGCCAGCTTCAGGATTACGTGGGGGCAAACGGCCCCTTCACTCCCATAGTCAGAAACACGACCATCTCCACCGATGCCCCGGAGATGGAGGGGATAGAGATAGTGGACACCCCAGGCATCAACGATCCGGTCATATCGAGAGGAAGATTGACCAAGAGGCGGATCGGCGAGTGCGACGTGGTTTTTGTCCTCAGCCAGTGCAGTCAGTTCGTGGACAGCGTCGATCTGGAGCTTTTGGTTCAGAACCTGCCATCAAGAGGAATACGTAAAGTCATTCTTGTCGGAAGCCAGGTTGACTCGACCCTGATAGGAGAGAAACACCGATACAAAACGTTGCCCCAGCTCATGAAGGGGGTCGTCTCCGGCCTCGAGAAACGGGTGGAGGACCTGTTGGCCCAACTTATGGACAAAAGCCGCAATAACGATGAACGGGCCATCCTGGAGGCGATCAAAGCGTCACCTCCCCTTTTCGTCTCCTCCATGGCCTACTCCATGTCGGTACACTTCGACCACATGAACGAGGAGGAGGAGCACTTTTTAAGGCTCTACAACGGCCTCTATCCCGAAAAATACTCCTTCGACAGGGAGTTATTGGAGGATTTTTCCAATATACCGAGGGCCAGAACAGTCCTTAAGGAGATCAACGAGGAGAAGGAGACCATCCTCGCCGACAGGCTCAAGGACATCCAGAAGGGGGCTTCGACAGCGCTGAACAACCAGCTTCAGCTCGCCCTCCGCAACGTGGAACGGCTTACAAATCGCCTTAGGGAGGACGATATAGACGCCCTGGAGAAGCGATCCAGAGAGATCGCCAGCCGCCTCAAAAACGGCAGGGACCATATCGAGGGCGTCTTTGACATAGCCATATCGGAGGCGATCAAAAAACTGGAGTTGCTTAAATCGGAGATACAGACCCTGTCCTCAGATTATAGGCAACTGGCGACCCACGAGGAGTCCCGCACCAAATCCTACGAGGTCAGCACATCCAAGTGGTGGAATCCCTTCTCCTGGGGCAGCTCCGAGACTCACTATCGAACCATAACCACCCGCTACGCCAACACCCACGACGCGGTGGACCAGGTAGAGCGTTTCGCCTACGAGACCGAGAGCCGTATAAAGAAGGAGATCGTGGACCTGATAGACCTCCCCAAGATGCGACAGGAAGTAAAGGAAGGAACCATAAAGCTCTTCGACCTGGGAGACGTATCCTTCGACCCAGACGACGTGCTGATCCCGGTCAACCGAATGGTCAGCTCCATATCGATACCAACCATCGACTTCGGGAAGAGAGACTACGGCCAGAGGATATCCTCCCGGTTCAGCGGTGGGAGGGTGGACGAATCCAGCATAAGCTCCCTCCAGAACGCCCAAAAAGAGGCTCTCTC
>CAYNAN010000101.1:0-4475 GCA_964395085.1 uncultured Synergistaceae bacterium | reverse complement strand
TCTCTCCGACGTGTTGGAGGACATGAAAAACACAGTTAATGCAAAATCCAGAGAGATATCCTCCATGCTAAAAAGCTCTAGGGATGGTTTTTTTAACGGTTTAATAAAAAACATCCAGTCTGAGCTAGACGAGACGAAAAAAGCACTTCAGGAAAAGGGCAAAAACCTGGAGGCTCTGGGGAGGATATCCTCCATCATCCAGAACTACCTATAAACCTCCATCGGAAACAGCCTTTCCCTCCGTCGTAAGGTGTCGTTGTGCAGGGATAAAATCCCACATAAGACAAAGTTCGTACCACGAACTAGACCACGAATAGGAGGACTTACGATGAGTATAACGTTAAGAAAGGTCATCTATGGAGCAGGATTTTGCGGTGCTTTGTTGGCAATGGAGGGTTTAAATCGTTTAGGAGGTTTTGTCGCGGCAATAGGTGGAGAGGACGCGCCTTTTTACATGGCCTTTCTCCTGGTATCAGTGATAGCCGCAGGTATCTTTCTGTTATCCTTTTTTAAGGACATACCCTATATCGTGAAAAGACTTCTATCCCTAGCGCTTTTCGTATCAGGCGGATTGATGCTCGAAGGTCCGGCCTTGCCCGTAAGCGAACAGATCGAGTTAGGACTTTTCATAGCGGCTCTGGCCACCTTCGCAATCCCCAAGCCGGCAAGGGAGGAGGAAAACAAATGATTTCGCCGATGGAGGTCTCACTATGGAACCGATACGCCTAGCCCAACTTTACAACGTCTTTGGCCTTGCCTACACGTCAAACGTCGACTCTCCTATAGACGTGGTCGACGTGAGGAGAGGAAGCGTTATTTTTACCGATATAGCCAGGAGCCGAGATGCGGTTCTGATATCAAAGACATCCTTCGCGATAGAGTCGCTAAAGAACATCAAAGACAACATAACGACCTCCTACCTGGGCTATCTGAACGGCTGGCAATCTGGGACGCTCTCCCTCGACAAGAGAGAAATCCTCAAACTCATCGACATCAGATCCCACGTGGAGATGACCCTCCGGGCCATGGATTTCGAGCTAAGCGCATCCGATGAATCTGATGAATCAAGGACGAACTGCTTCGCCGAACTTGGCCTTAATACCTGGTTTTATACCCCCTCGAGTTCGTCGACAACGGAGGGTTGCAGATACCTCGTGCGAGATGTGGGCAAAGACACGTCAAAAAGCCGCCTGGTATGCTCCGCCGCCACAGCTGAGGACGCCTCTTTTGCGGTGTTGACGCCTAATATCCTATCCCTTCTGTTCGCTGCCAGAGACTTTATGGAATGCGTCTTCATATCTTTGGATACCGAGAGGGTGGACACAGTCCTCGATTTTTCAAATCTAGAGGAGGACGCGGCGTTCTGGTTCAACGATGAATTCCTACGTGAATTCGCCCAGAGTTTAGGCGACCTTTTCAAGAAGAGGGAGCTAATCGACTTTCTGAAGAGCATCGAGGAGCACAAAAAGCATGACAGGGTTTGAAGACATCCCAAATAGAACCCCAGCTGAGATATCGATGAAAGGAGTACCAAAAATGGCAAAAAGCTTTAAAAAAGCCCTGCTAGGCATCGTTCTGTTAACTCTATCGCTCTGTGATCTATCGACGATCTATGGAGCAACTCCAGCGGAGGAGATGCACCAAAATGGCTGGAGGGCTCTTGTAACCCAATCGCGACAGGACAAGTACGCTATGTACGCCATGTACATAAGTCGAACCTTGGCTGTATCTCATCCCGAAATCTACCTTAAAGCGGATGGACTCTGGGAGACCATCATAAAGGGCTATCCCGGCTGGCAGACCCTCTATGATCTGAGAGACAGGGATTTCAGCGACGAGGCTTTCAATGCCGCCTTCTATGTCATCAATGACGCTTTTCAAGCCGGTCCAGCTCAGGCCATCTCCCCCGCTGGTGGGTTCTCCTGGTCGGCCTTTCAGTGGGAAAAACACCGAGCTAAGGCCGTCGCCGGTGACGCCATATACCCTGAGCAGGCCCCCTTCCTTCCCCTGCTGGACATGAGGTTGCCGAACCTGTGGAACAGCATGAACGGAGTTGAATGGAAGACTCCTCGACTATCGCTGGCGGAGTTCCTCTATTTCGAGAAAAAAGCCCGTGGTGAAGATGTCTATATGCTCATAACCGACCATGGATACGGCTACGTCGCATCCATGACGTCCGGCGAATCGGTCCTTTACGATCCCCTGACCGGAAGCACCATAAAATCGTCAGAGCTTGACGGACAGGTTTTTCTCGTCATGAACGATACATCGGTATGGTATCCTCTGATGGATCGAGACGACAGGGACAAAAGCCAATCCCTTAACGCGATAGTAGCCTCTTTTGCCACAGAGGGATATCGGCCATCGCTCACCTCCATAGAGGAAGAGCTTGTCGGCACTCTCCGAGGTTCCACCAAACTGTCCTCCACGGAGGATGCCCTGTGGGCCGAGATTTTTGCCGGACAGTTCATCAACCAATACGCCTGGCGGGTCACCGAAATCAGGGAGCTATACCGCCCACTGTTTCCACAGGCATATCAGGAAAACCTGGGCAAATACGGCGATGTCATCAGCCTCATGACCGGTATATCGTTGGTCGTGACTGAGATGGCTAACCGTCTCAGTCCGGCCACAGCGCTGTTGGCCCAATCCATGACCGACAGCTCCGACGTCAGGTCATGTCTCCAAAAGCTCAGCACCATCTACACCCGGTGGTTTAAGAGGAACGATAACGAATTTGTCTATGGTCAATATGTCCGTATCTGGCTACCTACCATAGAGGACAAAATCCTATCCTCCGTCGGAGACTGCATAGTGGAGGCATGCAACACCGGCAGCGCCATGGCACTTCGGGGCGAGAGTACATGGAGGGTGTTCATTCCCAACTGGTGGGAGATCACAGATAACGGAGTGAACGGAGGACACGTTATCGCTGGCGTCTACTCGTCGTCCGGCAGAGGACAGATGAGCAACAACCATTACGTTACCGACGGTCCCCTCTTCAGCGGACCACAGGGAAACCTGGCGTTCGTCAACATCTATGAGGTGGGGAAAGGGTTTATCTCCACGTCAGAGTACATAAACGGATCGTCAAACTGGCCTAGACTGGACAGACCATACACAAACATGGAAAAGGGCGACACCGTCGACTTCGTCAAAGGACTCCAGTCCCTAGAGCCGGACATGCGCATCGGATCAGGGCGAAGCTACCCCTTTGATGATTTTCTGACTCTATCTCCGTCTAACTATGCCGGGAAGCTGGAAGAGGATAAGGGAACATGGGATCCCTTCTGGCCCATGCAGGCCGTCACTATAGATCCCCCAACTCCTCCTGAGACATCCGCAGGAGGTGGTGGAGGCTGTAATACGGGAGGGATGCCCCTTCAGCTGTGGGGACTGACGCTTATCCTGCCTCTTATGGGTTTAAAAAGACGTCCCTAAGACTTGGCATAAGACGAGGCACGTTAGATGCACGACACTAACATTGTCTTGTGCATCTAACGTTATCGGAGTACAATCGGGGCATCTCACAGAAAGTCGGTGGTTCATATGGGAAAGGAGCTGTTGCTGAGCTCTTTGGCCTTCGGTCTCTTCGTGGTGTGCCCCAGGATGGCTGGGATGATGCACGTTATCGCCGGACAGGAGAGCCTGTCCATGATGAAGACGGTCCTGGTCGGGACGGCTTTTTCCGTGCCTCTGTTGATGCTAATGGTCATGGTCTTCGGACGTTTTGGGGTCTGGGGAGCCCTGACGGTGTGCGTCCTGACCGATTTTGGGGCGGCCCTGATAATGGGCTCGGTCAGCGCGAAAGCAGGGGTGGAGACCGCGGTCATAGCCCTTTTCGTCATAATGGGGGTCAAGGTAGCCCCGTCCATATCCAGGGCACTGTTTTAGAGAAGGCCGGACCTCGGTGGGGTCCGGCCTTACTCTATAGCACAGCTGAGCTCAGTATCCTGTAGATCTCGTCGATGCTCGAGTCCTTTTTAAACTCGAATGCCAGAGGCTCGGACTGTCCCCTTATCCATATCTTGAGCTCCGACTCCAGGTCGAAGTGACCGGCGCTCTCTTTGGCAAAAGAGACTATGCTCCCGTAGGGGACGGTCAGATAGGACACCTTTTTCCCCGTCATCCCCTGCTTGTCCATCACTATCAGCCTCTTGTCGGTAAATACGAACATGTCCCTGACCAGTTTGTAGGCCGCCTGAACATCCTCTCCCTCTATCAGCATGGAGGAGAATTCCTCCCTGACCTTGCCAAGGTCGGTCTCGCTGGCGTGGCCCATCAGGCCCCTTATAAGTCCCATGATATACCTCCCCTATTTTTATCGATAGCCATCAAACGACTATAATCAACGAACCTATCAGGACTTTATAAAGCCGATATCTGGCGAGCTTTCGACTGCCTTAGACCCCACCAGCTCGGCTCATTATATCCCTAAGTTAGAGGTGATCGTCATTTCTTTGAGTATTCCGGAC
>CAYNAN010000100.1:0-7463 GCA_964395085.1 uncultured Synergistaceae bacterium | reverse complement strand
CGGGCTCAAATGGGCTACGTCGGAACGATCTCTCCGAGGATCAGCGTTTTTAGAGTTTCCCTAAAACTGAATCCAAAAATCTGAAGGAGGAATGTTAATCTTGAACCCGTTAAGCCTTATGTTGTCCTTTGCCCCGTGGCTGGTGCTGAAGATCCTGTCCAGCGTCCCGCTTTTGCCCAACCCCATCACCATGTTGAAGGTCTCCATCTGCGTAGCCACGGCGATCTGCGTCTATCAGGCCTATAAGGCGGAGGTAAGGGGTTTCATGTTCTGGGGCACGGCTATCTCCTTCGCCTTCAACTTCGTGGCTGTGGTCCTTATGGGAAACATGTGGGTCATCTCCCACCTCGGTATAATATCCCAGCTTCTGATGAACGCCATAGTCTGGGGATCCATAATCGCCCGCAGGCCCTTCACCATGGACTACTCCAAGCGCATGATACCCAAGGAACTCTGGAACCACCCTAAGTTCCTGAAGAAGAACTACTTCATAAGCGCGGTGTGGGGATGTTACTTTATCCTGGGGCTGCTCATAAGCGATGTCAGGCTCTACGACCACGAGATAAACCACTTCATACTGGACATATTGGACAACGGCTCTATGGTGTTGGCGGTGATGTTCACCTCCCACATGTCGAAGAAAAGAAGCGTGTCCCTGGAGGACGCATAGCCTATACAGATATAGGCGTTGAGGGTCGACCTACTAAAAAGAGGTCGGCCCTCAATTTCTCTATATCCTCCCCTTATGTGCTACCATTATTGCTTAGGATTACAGATCATATCTAGAGGAGGGAGTTACCTTGAAGGTATCGCTGGACAAACTCACTATCCGAGGGTTCAAGTCGATTCGTTCCCTTGAGAACTTCCGTCTAAAGGACATTAATATCCTCATTGGAGCCAACGGAGCGGGGAAAAGCAACCTCATCGAGTTTTTCCGACTCATCAAAAACGTCATAGACGGAAACTTAAACGACTACATACGTCTAGGTGGAGGGATCAGCGATTTTCTGTTCGATGGACGTAAGAGGACATCTCAAATGGATTTCGAAACCTATTTTGGATCGAGAGGATACCGTTTCACCGTAAAACCAGGAGCGGCGGAAAACTGTCTGCTTACCGACGAAGCACGCTTTTGCGAAGGCAGTAAAAGTACCCCCGACGGCTGGTGGAGGCTAGTGGGTACCAGAATGGGAAACCAATCACTGCTGGCAAAGGAGGTCACAGAAAAAAACAAAGACAGCGAATACAGTAGATCGGTCTACGACGGCATATCGTCGTGGCAAATATACCATTTTCACGACACCAGCTCCACCGCTGGCATGAGACACTACCAGATCGTCCAGGACGACGAAAAGCTTCGATTCGACGGATCGAACGTAGCACCATACCTTCTTCGGCTCAAAAACCGCCATCCCGATGAGTACAGGGAGATTTTGGACACTCTAGGTCTGGTCATGCCTTTTTTCGACGACTTTATCCTTGAGCCATCTTCCTTCGGAGAGAGGGAGAAGGTTAACCTGTCCTGGCGACAGAGGGGATCGGACTACCCCATGCAGCCCTACCACCTGTCCGACGGCTCTATAAGGTTCATCTGCCTCGCCACAGCTCTTCTACAGCCTAACCCTCCTTCCACCATAGTGGTGGACGAGCCAGAACTGGGCCTTCACCCCTTCGCAGTAGCCCTGCTTGCGGAGCTGATCCAAAACGCATCTTGCAGGACACAGCTTATCGTAGCCACCCAGTCTCCCATCTTCATAGACCATTTTAAGGTGGACGACATCGTCGTGGTCAACAGAAAAGACGGCTCTTCAACCTTCGATCGACTGGAGGAGGAAGAATACAGGGAGTGGCTTGAGGACTACTCCACCGGGGAACTGTGGCGTAAAAACCTCTTATCAGGAGGCCCTAGCCATGAATAACTACGTGGAGCTGATAGCTCTGGTGGAAGGCTCCACGGAGATGGCCTTCGTTCAAAACGTCCTCTACGACTACCTCTTCACGAAAAACGTCTTCATGACCCCTATACTGATATCCAAGCCAGGACAAAAAGGGGGAGACGTCAAGTTCGAGAGGGTAAAAAGGGACATAGAGCATCACCTAAAAAATCGACAGGACACCTACTTGACCACATTAATAGATTTCTACGGCATAGATACAAAATGGCCGGGCATCGACAAAGCGTCGAAACAAACCACTCCGTCGATGAAGGCCATAGCCTTGAACGAAGGAACTATGGCTAAGGTAAAGCAGCTTTTCGGCAAATATGAACCGGAGAGACGTTTCATTCCTTATGTAGCAATCCACGAGTTCGAGTCACTTCTTTTCAGCGACGGCGATATTTTGGCCGACCGACTCGGAGTTTCCCCACAAGAGGTGAATAAAATACTGACCCAGTGCGGCGAACCGGAAAACGTGAACAACTCGCCCCACACCGCACCGTCGAAAAGGCTACAAAATCTGAACCCAAGGTTTAAGAAAACCACCACCGGGATCGCCATAGCCAAAGAGATAGGGATCACCAAGATGAGGGAGAAATGCCCAGTATTTAACCGCTGGCTGGACAGCATAGAGTCGCTAAAATAACCTGTTCCCATTGTCGTAGGCACGAAGGGCCTTGACAAATACGGACCCTTGCCATATCATTACCGGCAATCTACCGAATCCCGAAAGGAGGCCCCGGCCATGACGTTCAACGTATCCACAAACGCCCTTTTCCTAGCGCTAACCATCGACCGCGGAGTCTTCCTCCGGAGTCGTCGGTAGCGTATTATCTTACCGATAGAGATTCCCGAGGGCCGACCCGCATACGCGTGGTCGGCCCTTTTTTATTTACCCCTAAATTAAGGAGGAATAATTTTATGAAAAAGACCCTCGCCGCCTCTGTAATAGCAAAACACACCACCGATAAAGTCCAAGAGGGAGCCATCTGTCAGGTATCGGTTGACTTCGCCTTCGCCAACGACATCACCGCCCCTCCCGCCATAGACGCCATGAGGGAGATGGGCCGAGACAGGGTTTTCGATAAAAACCGGTGTGCGGTGGTGCCGGATCACTTCACCCCAAACAAGGACATAGCGTCGGCGGAGCAGGCCAAAAAGTGCCGGGAGTTCGCCCACGGCCAGGGGATGGTCTACTGGGAGGTCGGCAGGGCAGGGGTCGAACACGCCATGCTGCCGGAGAAGGGCTACATCCTCCCCGGGGACATAGTGTTAGGGGCGGACAGCCACAGCTGCACCGGAGGGGCCATGGGAGCCTTCGCCACCGGGATGGGGTCCACCGATTTAGCGGGAGCCTGGGCCACCGGAAAGACCTGGCTCATGGTCCCGGAGACGGTCCGAGTTGACTTCAGAGGCCCTATCTCAAGGCACATCACCGGAAAGGACCTCATCCTGGCGGTCCTCAGGGAGATCTCCGTCCAGGGAGCTAGGTACATGGCCCTTGAGTTCGGCGGCGACGGCCTGGAGTCCATGTCCATGGACCACCGGTTCACCGTGGCGAACATGGCGGTGGAGGCCGGGGCCAAGGCCGGGCTCTTCGTCCCGGACTCGGTGACGCTGGACTACGCCAGGGCCAGGGCTGTCAGGGACTTCGAGCCCTGCTACCCAGACGAGGGCTGCTCCTACGCAAAGAGGATAGAGATAGACGTGGAGAAGCTGACCCCTCTGGTGGCGGCGCCTCACTCCCCCGACAACGTCCATCCCGCCTCGACCTTCAAGGACAGGGAGATCCATCAGGTGTTCATAGGCTCCTGTACCAACGGAAGGCTTGAGGACATGGAGGCGGCGGCGTCGGTGCTGAAGGGCAGATCGGTCCATCCATCGGTTAGGTGCATAGTCATACCGGCATCCTTCGAGGTCTACAACGAGTGCCTGGACAGGGGCTACATAAGGACCTTCACCGAGGCGGGAGCGGCGGTCTGCACCCCCACCTGCGGCCCCTGCTTGGGAGGACACATGGGAATACTGGCGGCAGGGGAGCGGTGCGTATCCACCAGCAACAGGAACTTCGTCGGCAGGATGGGACACACCGAGAGCGAGGTCTACCTCGCGAGCCCGATAACAGCGGCATGGAGCGCCGTAAAAGGACATATCGCCGATCCGGCGGAGGAGGAGAGATAACATGACCATAGGAGGAAACGCCTGGGTCTTCGGGGACCACATAGATACGGACGTCATAATACCGGCCAGACATCTGACAACAGCGGACCCCAAAATACTGGGAGCCCACTGCATGGAGGACGCCGACCGAGAGTTCTCGTCGAGGATATCACATGGGGACGTCATAGTAGGTGGAGAGAACTTCGGCTGCGGATCGAGCAGGGAACACGCCCCTATCGCCATAAAGGGAGCGGGAATCTCCTGCGTCCTGGCAAAGTCCTTCGCCAGGATATTCTACAGAAACTCCATAAACGTGGGCCTTCCCATCTTCATCTGTCCCGAGGGAGTTGAGGCGATCTCCCAGGGAGATAGGGTCACCGCCGACATGGAGAGAGGCATCATAAAGAACGAGACCACCGGTCAGAGCTGGTCCGTTCCGGCGTTCCCCGAATACCTTCGTGGGATCATAGCGGCTGGAGGGCTGGTTCCCTTCATAGCGTCGGGAAAGGGAGCGTAGCCATGAACGTAAAGACCATAGCCCAGATCGGTGGGGACGGCATAGGGCCGGAGGTAGTCAGACAGGGGCGAAAGGCGGCGGACGCCGCCATGGCCGGGAGCGGGACCGAGCTCCGCTGGAGGGAGTTCCCATGGGGGGCGGGTCACTACCGCTCCACCGGGGAGATACTGCCGGAAAACGCCGTGGAGGAGCTATCCCACTGCGACTCCATATACCTAGGGGCCATAGGGGACCCATCGGTGAAGCCCGGGGTCCTGGAGAGGGGCATACTGCTCACACTCCGTTTCGCCTTCGACATGTACGTCAACCTCAGGCCAGCCAGGGCCTTCCCCAAGGTCCCTATCCCCATAGAGGGAGCAGCGGAGCACGGCATAGACCTGCTGGTGGTCCGAGAGAACACCGAGGACCTCTACATGGGACTGGGTGGGACCGGGAACGGCGAGATAGACCAGATCATCGAGGCAAAGAGGGGCCTTTATAACCTCACAGGCCACGTATCCATGAGCACCGGCCACAGGATGGCCCTCCAGATGGGCATAGCCACCGAGCCGGCGGTCAGGAGGATAACCGCCACGGCCTGCGGCTACGCCAGGGGCCGAGGGGAGAGCTCCATCCTCCTGGCCACCAAGGCCAACGCCATGCCCCACCTCTACGGATTCTGGGAGGAGATAGCCGCCGACGAGGCCAAGGCCCAAGGAATGGCCATGGAGACCATGAACGTGGACGCCATGTGCTACCACGCAGTGAGGCGACCCTGGGAGTTCGGGACGATCCTCTGTCCGAACCTCTTCGGCGACATAGTCAGCGACCTCTTCGCAGGCATCACCGGAGGGCTTGGGGTTGCGGCGGGAGGGAACCAAGGCGACGGCATAGGGATGTTCGAGCCGATCCACGGCTCCGCCCCTGACATAGCCGGAACCGACTCGGCCAACCCCCTGGCGGCCATCCTCTCCGCCTCCCTGATGCTCCGCTCTCTAGGGGAGGACAAAGGTGCGACGGCGATAGAGAGTGCCGTCGAGACCTTCTTAAGTGAGAGCGACCAGGACCGCCTCCCCAAGGAGATGGGAGGGCAGGCGGGGACCGAGGAGATAGGCGACGCAGTGGCCTCCATAGTGGAGAGAGACCGAGAGGGGAACCAGCCATGACGATAGATAGAGTTCGCATATTCGACACCACACTCAGGGACGGAGAGCAGTCCGCGGGGATAAACCTCAACAGGGCGGAGAAGATCCAGATAGCCAGACAGCTGGCCGCCATGGGCGTGGACGTCATAGAGGCGGGCTTCCCGGCGGCGTCCCAGGGCGACTTCGACGCCGTCTCAGCCATAGCCCATGAGGCGAGAGGGCCTATCATAGCGGGGCTGGCCAGGGCCAACGAAGGGGATATCAAAAGGGCCGCCGACGCGGTTAAGGGAGCGGAGAGGGGCAGGATCCACACCTTCATAGCAACCAGCCCTATCCACATGGAGTATAAGCTCAAGATGACCCCCGACGAGGTCGTCCGTCGCACCTCTCAGGCTGTGGCCTACGCCTCGTCGTTGGTGGAAGACGTGGAGTTCTCCGCAGAGGACGCCAGCCGGTCGGAGGTCCAGTTCCTCATAGAGGTATTCTCCGCCGCCATCGCAGCAGGGGCCACAACCATAAACGTGCCGGACACTGTGGGCTACGCCACCCCCGGTGAGTTCGGCGACTTTCTGTCCCGGATAATGGAGGGAACGGAAAACTCCCATAAGGCGATCTGGTCCGTCCACGTCCACAACGACCTGGGCCTCGCTGTGGCAAACTCCATCGAGGCGGTCCGTCGGGGGGCAAGACAGGTGGAATGCACCATAAACGGCATAGGGGAGAGGGCTGGCAACGCCTCACTGGAGGAGATAGTCATGGCCCTCAAGGTCAGAAAAGACGTCTTCTCCGTGGACACAGGCATAGACACCACAAGGCTCTACGACGCAAGCAGGCTGGTATCCCGGCTCACAGGGGTACAGGTTCCGCCTAACAAGGCCATAGTCGGTGACAACGCCTTCGCCCACGAGGCTGGAATACACCAGCACGGGATCATGTGCAAAAGGGAGACCTACGAGATAATGCACCCGAAGGACGTAGGGGCCCCTGAGTCCAAGCTGGTCATGGGCAAGCACTCGGGACACCACGCCTTCGCCAAGGAGATAGAGGCAATGGGCTACGCCCTGTCGGAGGAGGAGTTCAAGAGAGCCTTCACCCTCTTCAAAGAGCTCTGCGACAAAAAGGAGATGGTCACCAAAAGCGACATGGAGGCCCTCATAGTGGACGAGATTCTCTCGGTCTGCCCGGACCGTAAGTTCGTCGTCAAGGACTTCGCAGTTCAGTCGGGCAGGGGAAAAGCCACAGCCACCGTCTCACTGACGGAGAACGGCCACGACGTGAGCGACGCCGCCACCGGCAACGGACCGGTTGACGCATCCTACGCCGCCATAAGGAGGATCATAGGGATAGAGCCGGAGCTGAGGGCATATCGGATACTGTCCTCCACGGAGAAATCCGATGCCCTGGGAGAGGCCAGGGTGACCCTTAAATACTACGACATAGAGGTCCAGGGAAGGGGCTCCAGCACCGACGTCATAGAGGCCAGCATAAAAGCCTACATAAACGGAATCAACCGACTCTACCAGACCGCCGCCGCAAGAGGGGTGGAGATAGTAAGGCAGAGGAAGGCGGGATAGAACCTTCATTTAAACAGCGGACATCTCTAAAAATTCACCTATGAGTCCCCTCGGAGAGACCGTCCCGTCTACGCCCTGTCTCGCCCAATCGTATACTCGACCTGCCTGTTCCGTGCGAACCGCCTCGGAGGGCACGTCCTGTGCCCCCTCG
>CAYNAN010000099.1:0-7494 GCA_964395085.1 uncultured Synergistaceae bacterium | reverse complement strand
GCACAGGACGTGCCCTCCGAGGCGGTTCGTACGGAACAGGCAGGTCGAAAATACGCTTGGACGAAACAGGGTTCAGGCGGAGCGGTCTCTCCGAGGGACTCAAATGTGAGTTTTTAGAGATCTCCAAAAGATAGAGGGGATCGCCTGAGTGTGCGGTCCCCTCTATCTTTTTTATTTACTGAGCAAGAAGCGGCCAGCGAAATCCTTGGAAACACCGCTCTCTTGGCTGAAAACGGTCCTTCCTCTTACAACGGTCCTTACTATTTGACATCCGACCGTCCTGCCTATGTAGGGACTAAGCCTGTTTTTGTACTCCAGACATTCCTCCGTCACACGGTAAGGGGCATTGGGCCTTATGAGGGCAAAGTCAGCATCGTGACCGATGGCGATCCGTCCCTTACCCTTAAGGCCGAATATCTCCGCTGCGTTGGTGGCGGTGATCCTCACAAACTGACTCAAGGACATCCCTCTCTTTTGGACCGCCTCGTCGAACAGGACGTCGTAGCTGTTTTGGAGTCCCGCGATCCCTCCCCATGCGGAGAAGGCGGTGCCCTCCTTCAGATCGGCGGTACAGGGTGAGTGGTCCGATCCTACGCAGGCTATCTCCCCACTGAACAGTTTCTCCCACATTCCCTCTAGGTTTTTCCCGTCCCTTATGGGAGGAGAGCATTTGGCGGAGTTGCCTATGTCGTCCAGCTCGTCGGTGGTGAAGTAGAGGTAATGTGTGCAGGTCTCGGCTGTGACGTCAAGGCCAGAAAATCTGGACTCACTCACCTCCAATACGGCCTCAGGGCAGCTACAGTGGCAGATATGGAGCCTGACGCCGGTCTGCTTTGCCAGATAAAGGGCTCTCCTGACCGCCTCCACCTCGGTGAAAACCGGCCTAGACGCAACGTAGGACGCCAGATTATCCGGCCCCTCCTGACGACTCTCCACGCCAAGTCCGTCCGTGATGGCGGCGTTCTCGCAGTGGAGCGCCAGGACCTTGCCCAGAGAGGAAATAGTCCTCATCCCACGATAAAGGGAGTAGTCGTCGACGTTCATCATGTCGTCGCCCTTGGTCCTGTCGCCGCAGGAGGACAAAAACGCCTTATAGCCCACCACTCCGCCGTCGGACAGTTCCTCCAGCGAGTCCAGGTTATTTGGGGTTAGGGCCCCGTATAGAGCTATATCCACCTTCGTCTTATTTCCTCCGGTTCGAAGCTGAATGCCCAAGGACTCCCCATCCGCGGTGCAGGGTAGCTGGTTTAGGGGCATCATGACGAAGGAGGTCACGCCTCCCTTGGCGGCAGCGCTGGTTCCCGTGATATAGCCCTCCCACTCGGTACGTCCCGGCTCGGATATGTGGACGTGAGGGTCGACCATCCCAGGGGTGACTATCAGTCCCGATGCATCGATCTCCTCCCTTCCTCTGCCGAGGTCGGAGCCTATAGATACGACTTTTCCGTCCCTGACAGCCACGTCTGCCTTGGCCTCGCCCCAGTCGAGGACTATCGTTCCGTCTTTCAGAATAAGATCGTATTCCATATTTACGCCCCCGTTATCTGGGTTCCCTCTATGCCCTCAAGGGCCTCAAGGGCCTGGTCCAGGCTGGCTATGATCGCACGGGATCCGCCGTTCTCGACGAAGGCCATGGCAGCGGCGACCTTGGGACCCATGGAGCCGGCCTTGAAGTGGCCCTCCGCCTGGTAGCCCTTCATCTCCTCTATTCCGACCTTGCCCAGCCACCTCTCATCGGGCTTGCCGTAGTTCAGGGCGACCTTAGGCACGTCGGTAAGGACCATGAACAGGTCCGCTCCCACCTGCTGGGCCAGAAGCTCTCCGGCCAGGTCCTTGTCTATTACCGCCTCGACCCCTCTGTAGCTTCCGTCGGCCTCTTTGACCACAGGGATGCCGCCGCCGCCGGAGGCCACCACCACGTAGCCACGGTCAGCGAGCTCCTGGATCGCCTGACGCTCCACTATGTTGATGGGCTTGGGAGAGGGAACCACACGTCTCCAGCCCCTGCCCGAGTCCTCGACCCAGCTCTCGTCGGAGGACTCCATCCTGGCTTTGGCGGTCGCCTCGTCGTAGAAGGGGCCCACGGGCTTGGTAGGATTGGCGAAGGCGGAATCCTCCGAGGACACCTCGACCTGGGTCACAAGGCATAGGGGCTCTTTGGCGATTCCCTGGGCTATGAGCGCCTTTTTAAACTCCTGAACGAAAAGATATCCTATGAAACCCTGGCTCTCGGCGCCGCACACGTCCATGGGCATGGCCGGAACCTTGTCCCTGCCGGCCTCGTTCTGGATCAGGATCGCTCCGACCTGGGGACCGTTGCCGTGGGTCAAGACCACATCGTAACCTGCACCTATCATCTTCACTATCTGGGCTACCGTGCTGGCGACGCTGGCCCTCTGGTCCTGCTCCGTTCCCTTCTGGCCTCTTTGAAGTATGGCGTTGCCTCCCAGGGCTACTACGACTCTCTTGCTCATCTATAAAACCCTCCTCGAAATCGATGATATCTCTCTATCCCAGCTGCCTTTTAAACAGGTAATACAGGACACCTGAAACTGGGAAGCCCACGAACCAGGAATAGTCGATCATCATCCCTGCGGCCACGCAGCCGATGAGCATGCAGGCCAGGGCAAGGTAGCTGTATCCACCTCTGTATCTGTAGGGACCTCTGTCATTGTAGAAGTCGGACACGTCCAGGTTCTGCCTCAGTATCAGGTAATAATCGGCCAGGATAATTCCGGTGCAGGGGCCTAAAAAGGTGGAGTAGATCTTCTGGAACAGGAAGAAGTTGTCGCTATCCATCAGCACCCAGGGACAGGTCACTATGGACAGAACCGAGACTATACAGACTCCCTTTTTCCAGTCCACCTTTAACAGATCCTGAAGGACCAGAGCAGGGGGAAGAATGTTGTTGGTCATATTTGTGGTCACCTGGGCCAGCAGTATGAAAACCAACAGTATCAGACCGAACGCCTTGTTGGGGGCCAGCAGCACCAGGCCCCTTATAGGATCCTGAACGTCGGTAGCCAGTCCTATGAGCATCCCGGAGAGGACCATAAACATCCAGGGAGGCACGACCCCGAATATGTTGGCCGCCATGTTCACCCCCAGCAGATTTTTGGCTCCTCCGGGGTTTATCTGCCTCGTCAGGTCCGAGGCGTTCAGCATCAGAGTCGTATAGTTGGCCATGGCGGACATGACTCCAGCTATCCATACCAACCCCCAGCCACCGGAGACCAGCCTTGCGGCGGACCAGTCGATCTTTCCCGACGACAGGACCACGTAGAAGAAATAGAGCAACATGGCGAAGAGGATGGAGGACATAGCCGAGTTGAAGGCTGCGATCAGCTTTATTCCTCTTATAGCGAGCCACGTCTGGATAGCCAACAACACGAAGAAGCCAACCCATACGTTTCCGAACCCAAACAGCCCTAAAGTGACCTCCTCTAGGGCCCTGGCCCCTAGCCATGAGCCTATGCCGTTCCATATCACCGCGGGAGTCGAGCGGAGGAAGCCCACTATCTTGGCTCCCTTAAAACCGAAACTGGATCGACACTGAACTATAAATGGAACTCCGTATTTCATACCGGGCTGGCCTATCAGGGCTATGAACATGCAACACAGGAGGGCCGACACCAGCCCAGCAGCTATAACCTGTGAGAAGTTTAGGGCCCCAGTTGGATGGAGCAAAAACTGCCCCACCACCATGGTCTGAATCACTATGGTACCTGACCACATGGTGGTCACGAACTTCGTGGGGGACATGGCCCTCTCGTCGAAGGGCAACGGCTCCAGGCTGTTTACGTCCACGGAATTAGCTCTATTCGAGGTCATCAGGCTGCCTCCTTAGCGAGAGATCCGCTGGAACCGCTTTTTTTGACCAGTGGGTAGATCAGGACGCTGGCCAAAAAGGACACGTAGAAGGAGTAGCCGATGCCCTTATCGGGGATGAACAGTGCACAGGCAAGGCCAAGCCCTGCGCTGATCAGAAGGACCGCCATTGCGACAGGTTCGTATGCTCTTGTCTTGGAGGGATCGTACAGGTCCTCTACCACAAGCTCCGTCTTTTTGACCATATAGTAGTCCGCCAGCATTATTCCAACGATAGGACCTAGCAGGACCGAACATCCCACCTGGAATGGTATAAGCTTGTCGGCGAAGAACCAGGGACACATGGCCAGCCCCAAAAGGGCCGACGAGATGGTGGCCTTGGCGAAGGAAAGCCGAGGGAAGATGGAGAGAAGTATGTAGGTCGGGGGCATGAGGTTGGCCGCGGTGTTGGTCGACCATTGGGCAAAGACGATGGTGACGAGGGCTCCCACCATTATCAGGGGGTTGGACTCTTTAAAGGCGTTTATGACCACGTCTATGGGGTTCCACTCACCGGTGAGCACGCCGGAGACCATGCCGACGGCGATAACCAGAGAGCCTATTATTATGAGGCCCAGCAGCTGACCTCCAAAAGAGATCCCCTGGCGACCCCAGAAACTCCGTTTTTCGAAGTTCTCCGGTCGCTCCAGCTTTCGTCCTAGGTCGGCGCTGTTCAAGGCCATGGTTATCCATACTCCGGCTATCCCGGCCACGGCAAAGGGGAAACTGTAGGTGTTCTGGGCGGGAGCGGCGAGTATCGAGGCCACAGTGGCGTTGTGCATGTTGAGCAGCCACATAATGGTGACGGAGAAGAAGATGACCATCATGGGAATTGCCAACCAGTCGAACTTGGCCATGGCCTTGAGACCGTAGACCGAGTTCCACACCTGGAGGGCGGTGAATATGCCTATGATGACGTATAGGTTGACGGTGTAGGTGGTTCCAAACCAGAGGACCATCAGCTTCTGGACGGCCAAGGCCCCTATCCAGGTCTGAAAGCCAAACCAGAAAAAGCACGGGATAGAACGAATTATGGCGGGTATAACCGAGCCCCTGTGGCCGAAACAGGACCTCAGATAGACGGCGAAGGGTATTCCGTACTTGAGCCCCATGTCCCCGTTCAGTATCAGAAGGATCGAGACGATTGAATAGGCAACGACAACGGCAAAAATAATCGACACCGGGGTCATGTTGGGATACAGCTGGCCTCCTACGGAGAACCCTCCCAGGTTGATGGTCATGCCGGCCCATAACAGGGTATAGTCCCAAAACGACAGATCTCTCTCCTTTGCGGTAGTAGGGCGAAGCTCTGGATTGTCGTACTCCTTTGAACTCATATCTTTCCCTCCTATCTGGATAAAACGGTTTATTTAACGTAAAAAGGCAGACAGGCCCCGTAGGTCCCATCTGCCTTGTGTCTCACCCTAGCTAATTCCCACCATAGAGGCGACCAGAGCCATGCGAATGGGTACGCTGAAAGCCATTTGCTTGAAGTAAAGCTCAAACTCGCTGTGATCGATGGCGTAATCGAACTCCACCGAGTTTCTCGGAAGGGAGTGCATGATGCCTATTGAACGACCGGTCTTTTTCTTTATCGCTTCGAGGGCCTCCAAGGTGATATAGAAGTCCTTGATCTTGTCCATGAAGGCGTTTCTGGCCTCGGGGTTGTCCTTGGGAACGCTACAACCGGGGAGGTAACATAGATGAGTGGTGGCCATGACATCCATGAACTCGCTGTTGGATATGTCGTAGTGCTCCTCCATGGAGGCTCCGGCTCCCTCCAGCTTCTCCCTGACAGTTGACGGAATGGGGTTCTCCTTCAGGCCGACGTAGACTATATGGGCCCCCATTATGGCCAGTCCCATGGCGAAGGAGTGGCCACTTCTGGCCCTGGACAGGTCGGAGGAGGCTATACAGACCCTGAGTCCGTCGAAGCCTCCGAAGGCCCTGTAGGCGGTGTACATATCGAGCAGCCCCTGGGTGGGGTGGGTCTCGTTGCCCCAGCCGCAGCTGATCACCGGGACAGTGGCGGAAGGGAGCGCCTCTGCGACAGCCGCGTAGTCGGGGTGGCGAATGCCTATTATATTGGAATACTGGGATACGGTCCTGAGGTGATCAGAAAGGCTCTCTCCCTTAGCCGCGGACGAGTTGTGCCCGGGGTTGGACTCGGTCAGTACTCCGCCTCCAAGGCGTATCATTGCCAGCTCGGTGCTGAACCTGGTCCTGGTGGAGGGCTGGAAGAAAAGGGCTCCCAGGACCTTGCCGGACATGAGGTCTAGGCCGGTCCTCCAGAAGGGCTCCAGCATGCTGGCGGCGGTGAAAAGATGGTGATAGCGTTCCCTGGTGAGGTCGGTCAAAAATTCCAGGTTTTTACCCTTTAGCTCAGTTGCTTCAAGCTCCGTCTTTATGCAGGACGGTGCGAAATCAGCTGTGATCGCCAAGCGCGACACTCCCTTTCTTAATTCAAAGACAGGCCTAGGACAGCCCGAACCTCTTCCTGAATTCCTCCCCTGTAGCCTCCATCTCCGAGTCCTTCCAGGTCCGTCTCATCCTGTGAAGGGTAGGCATTCCCTGGCTGAACTCGAGAAGCCAACGCTTGGCAAACTCGCCCCTCTCCGTCTCGTCGAAGATCCTCTGGATCTCTTCGTAGTTGACGACCCTGGGGCCGGAGGTGCGAACCGCAAACTCACATGTCCGGCTGGCCCTGCTGGTCAGGTAGGACTCGATCCCCACCTCGTCGATGTCGTCTATGATGGAACGTATCGAGCGTACCGCCTTGGCGTAGGCGAAGGACTTGGGGTAGCCGTTGTCAGACATGACCTTGTAGATAGCCCTCATGAGGTGGATGGCACCTCCGTAGAGCACCTGTTCCTCGAAGTTGTCTCCCTCGGTCTCGTGCTGGAAGGACATGAGGATGGTCCCGACCCTGGTGCTGCCGACTCCCTTCGCTATGGCCAGGGCTATCTCGGCGGCCTTGCCGGTGGCGTCCTGGTCCACGGCCACACAGCCGTAGATACCAGAACCGTTTTTGTACTTCTGTCTAACCACCGGGCCAGGCCCGTTGGGGACGAACAGGACCACGTCCACGTCCTTGGGAGGCTGGATCGTCCCGTAGAGGATGGCGAATCCGTGGGCAAAACTCAGGGTCTGACCCTTCCTCAGGTTGGCGTGGATTGAAGAATAGTAGACCTCCGGCTGAGCGGGATCCTGAAGCAGGATGTGCACCACGTCGGCCTTCTTCACCGCGTCCTCTATGGACATGACCGTGAAGCCGTCCTTCTCCGCCCTCTCCCAACCGGAGTGGAACCTCTTGTCCCCGGCTCCGACTATGACGTTTACGCCGCTGTCCCTGAGGTTGTTGGCCTGGGCATAGCCCTGGCTGCCGTAGCCGACTATGGCGACGGTCTTTCCGTTCAGTACCTTGAGGTCGACGTCCTCGTCACGATAGATCTTCTCCGTAAAAGCCATATCGTTCATCTCCTTCTAGATATCTACGTCTCTGTTGAAATCCTTGGAGTAGATGTAGCTGAGCCTCTCCCTGCCCGTAGCGTAGACCGCCTGCTGGGTGTACGGTCCAAACCAGATGAAGTCCTCTTTTTTGACCTGAATCCACTCGTCTCCGAGAAG
>CAYNAN010000098.1:0-7611 GCA_964395085.1 uncultured Synergistaceae bacterium | reverse complement strand
AGCGCTCCCCTCTGGGTCGCTATCTTTGACCTTCGGTCCTCGACGCTATCGAAGATGAACTCGTGGGTGACGTAGTCGGGCTCAAGGAGGTCCAGCAGTCGAGAGCAATGTGGCGTTGTGAAGGGCCGGTGTTGGTCCGTCATGGAAATCCTCTCCCAGGCCCTGGTTAGATTGGCCTGAAAATCTCCAGAAACGTATCCGGGCAATCCCTGGGCCTCCCTCGCTTCGCCGGACAGACTTAGGTTGAGGTGGATGCCCTCTATTCGTCTTCGAACCTCCGAGGACAGCTTTCCAACTACGTCCAAAATATAGTCCACCCCCTCCTCCTCCGATCGGCAGGAAGTGGTGGTGTTCAGAAGATGTCCCGTGTCCAGCAGAAAGGCCCAGTTCGAGAAGGAAAGGGAGCTCGCAAAGAAAGATGTTTCCTCCGGGTCGGTGAAGGTGAGCCCCTCCCACCAGGAATTCTCGAAAAACATCCTCACCGGAGGCTCTCCTCCGGGAAAGACCGAGACCGCCTCGTTCAGCATCTTTGCGGCCTCCTCCAGTACCAGCTTAGAGCCGTTGACCGGGCGGCCGGTCAGGACCTCCTCCACCGAGCTGTTCGTGACGTGGAAGACCCCGTAGGCCGGTTTCAAGGTTGCTGCGTCCCGTATGTATCCTCGGAGGTTCTCGATAAGGTCGTCTCGGCAGGAACCGCCATAGAAAAAGAGCACCTCCTCTCGGGAGAAAGACCCCTCCAGATTTCCCCCAAGCCAGGGGACCATCCAGTCCATGGAGAAGGGAAAATGGACCGCTGTCACAGCCTCCGGTGGGGCTCCATTCGTCCCGTCGAAGGCCGTCAGCACCTCCAGGCCGTCCAGTCCCAGGGAACGGTGAAACTGAACGACGTTATCCCAGCCTCCGAAGGGCTCTATGTCGAAAGGGTAGACCGATATATTAGCGAGCTCCTTCATCTTTTGGCCTTTCCCCTTCCTGGATCAGCGGTAATCCTCCACGTCGAACTCCCGATTTTTAAAGTAGTATTTTCGGTCCTCCTCGGTGACGTACCGGACCACCCGGCAGGGATTGCCCACGGCTATGGCGTTGTCCGGTATGTCCCTTGTGACGACGCTCCCGGCGCCGATGACCGCGTTGTTTCCTATGTTGACCCCTGGATTGACCACCACGTTGCCGCCGATCCACACGTTGTTTCCTATGGTTATGGGTATCCCGTACTCGTAGCCCGATTTTCTGGAATCCGGGTGGATCGGGTGTCCGGCGGTGTAGATCGCCACGTTAGGGGCCAGCATCACGTTGTTCCCTATCGTCACCTTGGCAACGTCCAAAACGATGCAGTTGTAGTTGGCGTAGAAATCGTCTCCTATCTCTATGTTGCTGCCGTAGTCGCACCTGAAGGGCGGCTCGATATAGGCGTTTTTCCCGACCTTGCCCAGGATCCTGCCGATAAGCTCCGTCCTTTTGGCCAAATCCTCCGGCTCGGATAGGTTAAACTCCTGAACCAGCTTCCTCGCCTTCAGCCTTTCCTCCGCCAGTCCGTCCATCCAAGCTTTGTAGGGCAGTCCCGCGAGCATCCTTTCCCTCTGATCCACTAAACTCACCTCTTTTTCAACTAGGATATATTTTGAGATATCTCCCTCGCCGCCTGGATCACTATTTTCGCCAGCGGCTCCACCGTGTCCTCGAACTTCTGTTTGGGTCCTGACAGTATGAGCCCTGCTATAAGCTCTCCCCTCGGAGAGAGGATAGGGGCCCCTATGGCGGTCCCTCCTGGGTCTATCTCCTCTATGCTCACAGAGTAACCCCTTTCCCTGACAGTAGCGAGCTCCTCCCTGAGTCGAACCGAGTCCACCAATGTGTTGGGCGTAAAGGGCTTTAGCGTCTGGCTTAAGACCCACTCCCTAAAGGTGTCCCGACAGTAGGCCAGGAGGACCTTTCCCATGGCCCCTGCGTAGATCGGCAACTCTCCGCCGACGGAGAAGGAGAACTTTATGGCCTTAGGGGACTCCACTATATGGATGCACCGTGCGACCTCTCCGTCGGATATCGCCAGGACAGTGGTCTCGCCGGTCTGTTCCACCAGCTTTCTCATGGGGAGATCGCTCTGTATCACCAGTTCCTGCCTCAGTCTCCAGTCGTTTGCGAAAATCAGGAGCTTGCTGCCTATCCTATAACGACGGTTTTTAGGATCCTGGAGGACCCATCCTTCCTCCTCCAGAGAGGTCAATATCCTGTGTACCGTGCTCTTTGGGATGTCCGTCGTCGCCGACAGATCCTTGAGGTCAACCTCTTCCTTGGCGTAGAAAAGGGCCTCCAAAAGCCGGAGCACCTTGGTAGTCAGGTTGCTGTTCATCTCTCTCAAGTCACTCCCTTCTCTCTTGCCGATCTTTATTTTAACATTTTTGCCATCCCTTTTACCGAAGAGACGCTCTAAAGCGCAATTGACAGAATCAGTGGATTTGCTAAACTAGCAAAACGAGACAAATATCCCATTCTAAGGAATAGTATGCAAAGGGTGTGGTCGATTGAGGGGGATTTCGGAAAAAAGGATGGAGAGGGAGCTAGAAGGACTAGGGGGCTTCGGTAGAGACGGTTCCGGGGGGATAACCAGGCTGTCGTACTCGCCCAGCTACGTTGAGGCGGCTTTATGGCTTATAGGTCGTTTCAGGGAGTTAGGTCTAAAGGTGTTCTGCGATGGAATAGGGAACATCTTCGGTGTTCTGCCTGGTGAAGGGGATTCTATTTTTCTCTCTGGGTCCCATCTGGATACGGTCAAATCTGGAGGGGTCTTCGACGGCGCCGCGGGGATTATAGTCGCCCTGGAGGCCGTCAGGATAGTTAAGGAGCAGGGGGTAACTCCTCACTCAAACACTGTGGTGGCCGCCTTCGTCGAGGAGGAAGGGGCCTCCTTTCAGGCCGCATTGGTGGGAAGCGCCTACCTCTCCGGCAGGCTGACGGACGAGAAAATGGCCTCCCTGATCGACGATGGTGGACGGAACATAAGAGTTATGGCCCGGGATTTCTGCGACAGAATATCTCCCTATCTGGACGGTTTCTACCCTCTAGGGGTTCCGTCCAGGGCGGTAGAGGTCCACATCGAACAGGGGGCCAGGCTGGACAGATCGGGTAGGGATTTCTGCGTTCCCCCTGCCATAGTCGGAACCTCCATGACCGAGGTCGAGATGACGGGGGAGATGAACCACGCAGGGACGACCCCCATGGATATCAGGCGGGATCCCTTCAGGGGAATGGTGGAGGTGGCCTCCCGGCTGAACGGCCACGTCAAAAAATTTCCCGGCGCCGTAGGGACGATAGGCCGGGTGATATTGGACCCTAACGTGGCCAACGTCGTGCCGGGAAAGGTGACCTTCTCCCTGGACATAAGAGGGCCTGTTGGAGAGGACCTTAAAAAGCTGATAGACCTGGTGATAGCCGATTGTCACTGCGTTGCGGAGGAAATGGATCTTGGCGTGAGGATCAAGGGAGGGCACAGCGAGCCCCCTACCGATCTGGACCCCATCCTCAGAAAGAGGATCTCCGAGGCGATGGACAAAAGGGGCTGGAGCTGGGAGGAGTTTCCCAGCGGCGCAGGACACGACGCCATCAATTTGGCCTCGATCTGCCCAACCGCCATGATATTCGTCCCCAGCAAAGGCGGACGAAGCCACTGCCCTGAGGAATGGACCGAAACGGCCAGCCTGGCCAAAGCGGCTCAGGTGTTGGCCGATCTTATTGTAGACGAGAAAGGTGTGAAGTAAATGACAGGTAAACGTTGGTACGAGAGGATTCCAAATCCATTTGTGTTGCTTTTTATCATCATAATAGCGGTAGGTCTATTGACTTACATAATCCCCGCAGGGGAGTTCGAGAGGGTCAACGTAGGAGGCCGAATGGGGGTCGTCGCCGGGACCTATCACTCGGTGGAACAGTCCCCTGTGGGTTTTTTCGACCTGTTCAAGGCACTGCCTATAGGCATGGTCAAATCGGCCAGCATAATCTTCATCACCCTCATATCCGGGGCTCTCTTCGGCCTTCTCAACTCCACCGGGGCCCTCGAGAACGCCGTGGGGCTGGTGGTAAGGAAGATAGGCATCAACAAGAGGAATCGACTTATATGGCTTATAACCTTCATCTTTGGCTTCATGGGAGCCACCGTGGGGTTTGAGAACAACATCGCCCTGGTTCCGATAGCCGTGCTGGTCGCTCTGGCATTGGGCGGCGATCTCATGGTAGGAGCCGGAATGGCCGTCGCCGGGATAGGGATCGGATTTGCCACCTCTCCCATAAATCCCTACACGGTTGGGGTCGGAGATGTGATAGCCAACCTTCCCATGTTCTCCGGCGCTCTGTTGAGGACAGGATTCTGTATCGCCAGTTTGGCCATAGTGGCTCACCACACCTGCCGTTACCTCGCCAGGATAGACAAAGATCCCTCCCGTAGTCTGGTGACAGGCATAGGGACCGAGGGACTGGCCCTGAGGCGTCCCCTTGAGGAATATTCCCTCAGCGGTCGAGACAAGGTGGTATTGGCTTCCTTCTTGATCGGAATGGCGACCATTCTCTTCGGGGTATTTACCTGGGGATGGTACATCACCGAGATATCGGCGGTGTTTATCGTGATGGCTGTGGCGGCTGGAATCCTCGCTGGGATGACCTCCGACGAGATAGTGGCGAAGATGGTCAAGGGAGCCAGCGATATCGTAGGTGGAGCCCTGATCATCGGCGTCGCCAGGGGAATTCAGGTTATCCTTGACGACGGCAGAATAGGGGACACTATCGTCCAGGCTCTGGCCGCCCCCTTGGCAGATCTGCCTGTCACCCTGTCCGCAATACTCATGACCGTGGTCCACAGCGTGATAAACTTCTTCATCCCCTCCGGCAGCGGACAGGCTATGGCCACCTTGCCGATAATGATCCCCCTCAGCGACCTGATAGGGATGACCAGACAGACCGCTATAATGGCCTTCCAGGTTGGAGACGGAGTCATGAACCTGCTGGTCCCGACCTTGGGAGGACTGCTGGCCATGATAGCCCTTGCCAGGGTTCCATTCGACAGATGGTTCCGCTTTGCCTTCCCTCTGGCGATGAAGATACTGGTCACGAGCTGGTTTTTCCTGGCCTTCGCGGTGTTTATAAACTGGGGGCCAGCGTAGAAAGGGGATTTTTGACTTGTCCGATATAGGAAAATTCAGGAGCAGGGCCAAGGAGATCGAGGCCGAGATTATCGGCTGGTACCAGCATCTTCACAGAAAGCCCGAGCTGTCCTTCAGAGAGATCGAGACCACCGGGTGGATCGTGAGCCGTCTGGAAGAGATGGGAATCACCGGGGCGAGGACCGGCTGTGGAGACAGTCCCTCCGGTCTGACGGTGGACCTAGGGGCCGGGGACAGATGCGTAGCCCTGAGGGCCGATATGGACGCACTCCCTGTGACCGAGGAGACGGGACTTCCCTTTTCCTCGGAGAACCCGGGGGTGATGCACGCCTGTGGTCACGACGGTCACATGGCTACACTCCTGGGTGCGGCTCGTATGCTTAAAGAGAGGGAAGGGGAGCTTTCTGGACGGGTTCGCCTCATATTCCAGCCCTCGGAGGAGAACTCTGTTCCCCGGTCAGGGGCGTCGTCGATGATCCAGTCGGGTGCCTTGGAGGGGGTTGATGGAATCTTCGGCCTCCACGTATGGCAGCCCCTTGAGGCCGGGGAGATAGGCCTTTCAAGAGGGCCTCTGATGGGATCCTCCGACGCCTGGACCGTCACCATAACCGGCAAGGGGGGACATGGGGCCATGCCCCACCAGGCCATAGACCCGACGGTGGCCACAGGGGCCTTTCTCATGGCCCTCCAAACCATCGCCAGCCGCCAGATCGACCCTCTCGACAGCGTCGTCGTCAGCGTCGGAAAGATAACCGCAGGGGAGGCCTTCAACGTCATTCCCCATAAGGTGACCATAGGGGGGACCGCCAGGACCCTGTCCCGGGAGATAAGGGACGCCCTCCCGGGCAAAATAGAGGCCCTGGCGGTAAACACCGCCAAGGCCTTCGGCTGCGACGCCACTTTGGACTACAGAAAAAACCTTCCTCCGGTGGTCAACGACCCAGACATGGCCGACATGGCCTCGTCGGTGGCGGGAGAGCTCTTTGACTCGAGCAGGGTCAAGGCTGTTCGACCGACCATGGCAGGAGAGGACTTCAGCTTCTACCTGGAGAGGGTTCCGGGAGCCTTCGTCTTTTTCGGAATGGGAGGCAGAGGAGGCGCCGACTGGCCCCATCACCACCCTAAGTTCCAGGTGGACCAGTCGGTCCTGTCCGACGGAGCGGCCTTCATGGCCTCCGTCGCATGGCGATTCCTGGAGGGAATCTAACCCAACCCGCAGGCCTTAAATGCCTGGCTGAGGTCGTCTATAAGGTCCTCCGGGTCCTCTA
This sequence comes from uncultured Synergistaceae bacterium, assembly GCA_964395085.1. Lineage (GTDB taxonomy): Bacteria > Synergistota > Synergistia > Synergistales > Dethiosulfovibrionaceae > Dethiosulfovibrio. Next base: position 1,193 of record CAYNAN010000098.1, on the reverse strand, counting down.
GGCCGACGCTGAACCGGAAGAAACCCTTCTGGAATACGTCGGGATAGTGGGGTAGCTTGTCGCTGTTTTTGTCGTAGTAGACCATGAGGCTCTCGCTGTCGCCCAGAGACACCGCGTGGGTGATCAGCTTAAGCTGGTCCAAAAAGCGACAGTGGACCTCCTCGTCTCCTTTTATATCGAAGGCGATCATGCCGGAATATCCGTTCCTCATGATCGCCTTCGCCCTTTCGTGCTGTGGGTGGCTCTCAAGGCCGGGATACCAGATGAATCGGACCGCAGGGCTCCCCTCCAGAAAACGGGCTGCCTCCATGGCGGTTCGAGAGTGCTGGGTCATTCGGATCGGGACTGTCACCAGCCCTCTGGCTATGAGCCAGCCGTTGAAGGGGCTCAGGACCCCTCCGTAGTTGATCATCGCCAGCTCTTTAAGCTCCCCGATAAGCTCCTTCCTGCCCAGAACGCATCCCCCAAGTGAATCGCCGTGTCCGTTTATATACTTGGTCATGCTGTGGATCTCCAGGTCCGCCCCCATCTGCAACGGAAACAGGGAGATAGGCCCGGCGAAGGTGGCGTCCACCGACAGAAGCGCCCCGGACCTGTGGGCGATTTTCGCTATGGCCTCCACGTCGCTTATCTCCGTCGTTGGGTTTCCCGGCGTCTCTATGTGTACCAGCTTCGTGTTGGGCCTGATGGCCTTTTCAAGGGCCTCTAAGTCTGTCGAATCGACGAAGGTTACCTCGATACCGTATTTTTTGGGCAGATACTGCCGAAAAAGCAGGTTCGTCGCGCTGTAACAGACCTCCGAAACCACCACGTGATCTCCGCTGTCCAAAAAGGTCGTGAAGACTCCCGCCAACGCCGCCACGCCGCTCCCGAACACCGCGCAGTCCTCGGCTCCGGTGAGGGCACATAGCTTGTCCTGGAGGATCATCTGGTTCACGTTTCTGTTTCTGGCGTATATGTTGCTGTCCGTCCCGCTCCAGTCCACAGGACTACCGTCGGTGGGGATTCGGTAGTTTGAGGTCATGTAGATAGGCTCGTTGACCGCCCCGAACACGTCGTCTTTCCTGTTTCCACCGTGTACCGCCACGGTCTGCATTCTCATCTTTTTGTGCATCTGGTCGTCCATCCGAACTTCACTCCTTCTCCGTAATTTGTCCGTTTAAGCTGAATTATATAACCGTAGACCATCGCCG
>CAYNAN010000097.1:6677-7835 GCA_964395085.1 uncultured Synergistaceae bacterium | reverse complement strand
CTCATTTTCGAGGTATAAGGCGATGGAGGTTCCCCCTATTTTGCCGGGGACCGGGATAACTCTATCCATCAGGGGGCACGTGCCTACTACCGCCACTGAGAAACAGGCCAACGCTTCATTGGAAGTTTGGGCGGTGTAGAGAATGACTAGTTCTCCAGGTCCTGCCGGATCGGCTATTGCCCAACAATCTACTCCTTCTTTTTTCTGGGAAGTTCCTGAAGGAGAGGATCAATACGGAGCTATCTATGGATTGGTACAGGTCTCAGAAGGGGTTGCTTTGATGATCTCCGTACTAGAAACGGGGGATTCTTGGGATGAAAGTAAACCGTACTTTCGCCAAGCGATTCTCTGGAGGACTAAAGGAAATCTTACTCAGGAAAGAATAGGGGGCGTCAGTCCTTACGTTATTCTTTCCCGCCTTCCCCAGGGTAAAGAGATTAAGACCTCTGATACGCCTATCCTCAAGTTTCGATTGTTTGAGAAGGTGTTGTCTTTAGAGCCCGGAGAGAAAAAGCCCGGAGGAGAGTACTATGAAATGCAGGCGTTCCCCCGTTTTTTGGGATTGACGGCTTTTGGCTTATCAGGAAAGGCTATGGTCTTTGTCCTTAAATCTGAAAAGGCAATAGAGGTAGATGAAGAAGCTCAGAAGTTGCAATACGCCTTATTTTCCTCTGATGAAGGGCTTACTTGGGAACGGAAAGAACTTCCTGATATCATCAGACAGATACCTATACGGGCGTTGCACGACGGATATGAATGGAATATGCAAGCCAGTGCTAACGCAAGTGGGCATATAGTTCTTCAAGTTCAAGAAAATCAAGGTTCCACCCCGGAAGGATACGACAAAGATGGAACCCGGCTTTTCCTCTCTAAGGATTGGGGAATGTCTTGGGAATCCGTTCCGACCCAATTACCTTACATGGAAGGGGGAAAATGGGGGGATTGCATAATTACAACCGACGGGAGTATCTTGGTCAGTTATGAAAATCCAGAAAGGGAGTTGCCCATTGCCTACTCTGAAGGAGGAAACAATATTATATCATTGGAGTATCTTCCCCAAGAAGCGGTGCGTACCAAGTTTTTGCACGATATCCGAGAACCGGAAGATCGCTTCCCATGGGAGGATCTTTCCAGAGTCAGGGTTTTTGTGGAAATATA
>CAYNAN010000097.1:5216-6577 GCA_964395085.1 uncultured Synergistaceae bacterium | reverse complement strand
AAGGAAGTCCCTATAGCGGATTGCCAATTCATAAAAAGAAGTAATGAGGAGGCTTACTGTTATGTGACTACGGCGGCGGTAGTAGAGGGATACAAGACTCAAAAAGAACTGAAACCCCATGCCTACAGTTATGGATATATCGAGGTGCATTGGGAGAAAGCTATTCAAGGCAAACCTGCTCTCTCTTTGTTAGCCCGATATAGTGGAGGAGAATGGGCCGATGTTCCTTTTACACCAGATTGGTCTAAGGTACTTTCTCTTTCAGCTTTAAAAGATGGGCGAGTGGCAATAGTTTATCAAGATTCTTCTACAGGGTACGGTTATGATCTTTCAGATGGATGGCGAGTACGTTTTGGGATTTCTACAGATCAAGGGAAAACCTTTACCCGTACCGAAATTACCCAACCGGAAATTGAGAGCACGCCGCCTATAGCCCATATCCACCATATAATTATTGCAGGAAGTGCTTTTCAAGGGCTTTCCGATTGTCATACGGCGTGTACTTCTTTTGATGATGGACTGACGTGGGGGTCCGTTCCATCCCTTCAAGATCAGCGTATTCCTATGAGCGTTGTAGTCCCTTTCAGAAATAATACGTGTCTAGGGATTGTCAATATTATGTACTGAGGAGGGTCCTAAAGTATGCCTACATACAAAAACACCAAAGACCACCCCATATCGTGGGGTGCAAGGACATGGACACCTGGCGAAGAGAAGCCGGTGTCTTTTTTTATGCCTGCGGCTCTCGGGCTGGTTAAGATCTCCGATGATCCGGCCCCAGCCCCTCAGGTGTTGGTGAGCCAGGAGCTTGTTATTGATGCTGAAGGATCTAGCACGATAGTGATTCCCTGGTCCGAACGATACCTTTTATCAGCTATCGCTATCACTGGAGCTGCAAAACTCAAAATCTCCGGGGCTTTCGTCCCTCTGGACGATAAGGCTGATTATGTTGGGGTACTGGAATGGGGGAGGGTTCCTCAGTTAGAACTTTCTTCTGTGTCAGGAGCAACGGTCCGTATCTTAGTGGAGGTGGCCTAGATGTTGAAAAGGAGACCTAAAGGGGGAGGGGGTTCCCCCTCCCAGGTCATAGACAGCCCTACCGTACCGACAGAATCGGCAGAAGGGTTGTTATGGAGAGAAAGGGGAGCGTATCGAGTCTTCCTAGGGGGTGAATGGAGGACCGTACTTCACAATGATGGCCCGTACTCCGTCCCCTCCATAGTGGAGTCTGAAACTGCTCCACCGGCTCTTGAAGGGCTACTCTGGAAAAATCTTGATGGGGGGTTCAAAGCGTTTGTTTCAGGAGAATGGCGACGAGTAAACTACCAAGAAGGTCCCACCCTTACTATCCCTTGGGGGGA
>CAYNAN010000097.1:0-5116 GCA_964395085.1 uncultured Synergistaceae bacterium | reverse complement strand
AATGGCGACGAGTAAACTACCAAGAAGGTCCCACCCTTACTATCCCTTGGGGGGAGTCTTCTGAACACTTGCGTTTTGTACGTTTCGCAAAGAACACAGAAGGTCTGCCAGCGGCTTCGTGGGAGGCAGAAACGCTTTCTATTGGGAGCATCAATAACCATTATCAATCTTACGCCCATGTAGAAACATTAGGTGCCGTACTTCCCAGAATTGTTAAATTGGAACTAAGTTTCGTGCATCGTTTTGCCGACGCCTATAACCCAGGTAGTTATTGCATCCCTACACACGTGCTTTTCAGGGCGTTTCAACGGGACGGGTGGTCTGAACATGCAAACTACAATGGGGCTTATGACGCTACCAAGATCGCTAAAGGCTTTGCCCTTTGCGGGGCTATATCACAACCCAAAGGAGCGGAGGTTTCTTTTTGGACCCATTTGGACGGGGCTGCTTATCCTCCTAGTGGCTATATAGCCCAGTCTCCTAGTATAGAAAATGCCATTAGAATCTCTTTTGAGTATGGTCATTTGCAAATATACATCAATGGGGAATTAGTTGTGAATACTACCTTAGAAAATACATGGGTAGATACCGCAGGATTTGGTTTTGCTACTTATTCAGCTGGGCTATCTTATGCCATAGACAAAGCTGTCAGCTCTCTTACTTTAGCGATACCCCAATAAAAACGCCTGGAGCACCGCCGTTTATTTTGCTCCGGGCCGAGTCAGGGGGTAATTACGTCCTGGCTGTATCAATAGGTGAAGCAAGTAATTATAAGGGGATGATCTGATATGCGTATAGCAATAGACCCCGGGCACGGAGGTAAGGACCCAGGGGCAGAAGGAGGACAGCTTAGAGAGAGCGAGGTGGTGTTGGCCATCTCGCTTTTTTTGCGGGATGAGTTGGTAGGTTGTGGGCACGATGTCCTGATGACTAGGGATTCAGATGTCTTCGTCCCGATCCGAAAGAGGTGCCAGGTGGCAAACGCATGGCATGCCGACCTGTTTCTCTCGATTCACTGCAACGCCGCCAGTAACCCACAGGCTCACGGCATGGAGCTTCTGATTTACCCAGGCTCGGTCAGAGGCAGAGATCTCGCTGGTCATATCTGGGAACCTCTCCTACAGTTTCCGAATCTCAGAGATAGGGGGATTAAGGCCAGAGACGACTTGGGGGTCCTGCGCATGACCTTTATGCCTGCCGTCCTCGTGGAGACGGCGTTTATATCGAACGAAGAGGACCGTCGGTATCACTTGGGAAGTGATCAGGGGCGTAGAAGGATAGCAAAGGCGATTGCCCTGGGGGTGACGAAGTGGGCGTAGCGAAGTGGCCACTCAGAAAGCCGTTGGCCATATTCTCCGCCGGACTGGTCGGAGTATCTGTCATGTGGAGTTTATGGCAGGGGCAGGATCTGCCTGGGAACCTAAAAGACCTCCTTCAGTGGTTTGGCGGGCTCGTTCTAGCGGCATATTACGGAACCTCGACGATCGAGGCAGTGAAGGGAGTAGGAACGAAAGCATGTCCAGAAAAGGATGGATAGCGTGGTGTTGTTGTCTGGCAGCGTTGGTGGCAGGTTGCGTTTGGGTGGTGTGGGGGAAGATAGATCCTCCTCCAGCGGTAGTGGAGACCGACGCCGTTATAGAAGATCTCTTTCGGCAGATCAAAGAGCTGGAGGAACAGGCCAAGAAGAAGGTGGTGGTTATACGTGAGCAGGTCAAGGAAGAGGTGTTTGCGCTGCCTCCTGATGGTGTTGCTGATGGTCTCAATAATGAGCTTGCCAGCTTCCGGCGCAGTCAAATACGTCCCCAAGGGATATGTGACGACTGAGCCGGGGTACTGGATGACTGAGCAAGACGGGCGAGATCTTTTGACCTCTGTTCGGACCTACCGGCAGGAGAGGGATATATGGCACCAGACGGTGCTCGACATGAGGGCTGAGACGGACGTAAGGCTACTGGAACTCAAGGCGGAACTCAACGAGGAGCGAAACGAGTGGAAGGGTCAGATACGGCAAGAGCGTAAAAACACTGTCCTTTGGAGTGTCGGAGCTCTTGCCGTTGGAGTAATGATAGGAAGGTCTCATTAAGGAGGTTATCAGCATGATATGGAGTGGCCCGTGGTACGCACAGATAGTAAAGACCGTTTTTGCGGTGGTTCTTATGGGGGGATTCCTCTATGTGGGCCCCTGGGATATGGGGAGAAAAATTCCCACGTGGGTGAAAAAACTACTCGGGAGGTAGTCCAGTGGATGACATTTTCGACTCGTTTCGTCACTGTCTGGCGATTTTGTTGCCACCCGCCTTGATAGGGATGTCCGGCTCTGTTGTGCGGTATGTGCGGTTACATAGATCCGAGCCATTCTCTTGGGGAGAATTCCTCTCCGGCATGGTGGTTTCCGGGTTTGTTGGTGTCGTTATCGCCTGTTTGTGCCGTGGACTCCGTCTTTCGCCCTGGACAAGTTCAGCAATTACCGCTATGGCTGGATATTCCGCAGGTCAAGTCCTGGATCTTGGGCAGGGATTGTTACTGAAATGGGTGGAGAAGAAGGCAAAGGAGTAAAGCAACCCTCTCAGGTGGTTGCCTGAAAGGGCCATTTTTGTGGTACTATAATTCATATATCGTGAGGCAAGAGGGCTTGACCTTAGCTGATCAAAACCCAAGCAGTAAGCACAACCGTACATATAAACATGATAGATGCTGATTTAGACAGCATTCACAGCCTTCTACGCTGATTATTTGATGCTCCCCTCCGGCACCACTTAAAAAAACTGTAGGTTCTTATAACATCGTGAGCTCGCCGATAGGCGAGCTCTTTTTGTGTTTGACCACTAGTTCGGTATGGTCTAAAGTTATGCGAGCAGACAAAAAACACTGGGAGGGATCGAACATGGAAGCTCGGCTTGGAAAGCTCGGTGACGTATGTATGGTTTTGGATCTTCAGGAGAAAAATCTCGTATCCAATCTTGCGCCGGAAAAAATGAACGATGGCTTTGTGACAACTCCCTTTACTGAAAAACAACTGCTAGATTTAATCGATATAGGCGGCCTATTCGTGATGGAGGATTGCAACTCCATCTTAGGCTACACCATGGCCGCCGGTTGGGATTACTTCAAAGGCCGTCCCATGTTCGACTACATGATAGAGAGATTTTCTGGCCTTGAGTATAGAGGGGAGACCATCACCTACGACAACTCCTTTCAGTACGGCCCTATCTGTATCGCCTCAGAAAAGAGGGGAACCGAGGCCTTTCCCCTGCTCTTTGACTGCATGAGGGACCATATGTCCGATTTTAGGGTGGGAACGACCTTCATAAATAAGGTCAACAAGAGATCTCTTGAGGCTCACAGGCGAAAGGTAAAATTAGATATTATCGATGAGTTCGACTTTAACGGTAGTTCCTACTATGGACTGGGGTTCCTGAGCAAATAGTTTAGGTTCCTAGGCTGAGTTTTGCACCCGCAGGGAGGGCTATAAACGATGAAAAAAACATATCGACTTTATCAGGTTGACTCCTTTACCAGGGAGAGGTTCACGGGAAATCCTGCCGGAGTGGTCCCGAACGCCGATGGCCTTTCGGATGTCCAGATGCAGAGGATATCCAGGGAGATGAACAACTCTGAGACCGCCTTCGTACTTTCGGACAAAACAGGGGAGAGCGACGTCCACGTCAGGTTTTTCACCCCCACCAGAGAGGTTCCTATCTGTGGACACGCCACAGTGGCAGCCCATTACGTGAGAGCCCTCGAGGGACGATTAGGAAGCGCCAAGGTGTTTCAGAGGACCGGAGCTGGGATCCTCCCTGTGGAGATCCTCAGCGATGGCGATGACTATAGGATCGTGATGACCCAGGGGAAGATATCCATAGGCTCTCCCTTTGAGGAGGTTCACCTGTCAAAGCTGGTCAAGGCTCTTGGGATCGAGGCGAAGGACCTTCGCTCTGACTGTCCGGTGGTCATAGCGTCCACAGGCCACTCGAAGGTAATGGTGGCTATCCATGGGATGGACCTTCTGCACCGCCTTTCACCGGATATGTCTCAGCTAAGCGAGTTAAGCGAGGAAATAGGCTGCAACGGATACTACATATTCACCCTTCACCCTGGCGAGTCGCCACTGGTCCATGGAAGGATGTTCGCCCCAGCCATAGGTATAGCGGAGGACCCGGTGACTGGGAACGCCAACGGTCCTCTAGGGGCCTACCTCGTCCATTTTGGTATAGTGGAGAACGACGGTTCGGAGTTATCCTTCGATGTAGTTCAAGGAGAGGCGATGGGAAGACCAGGAACGATGAAAGTAGCCGTCAGCATATCCGACGGAAAGCCTGCAGAGGTTAGGATATCCGGCGAGGCTGTGGTCGCTTTCTCGACGGAGATAGAGATAGAGATAGAGGTAGAGTGAACTACCCTCACTTATAGAAGTGGGGGCTTCCTGGCCAATATCTCTAACGAGACAAGTTTCCCCAGGCTCGGAAGGTCGTCCCGACCTCGTGAGTACCAAAGCTACACTGCCGTGCTAATTTCGGTGGGCAGCGCTAGTTTCAGTAGGTTTTGTGCCGCATTTACGTCCCTGTCATGGCGAACGCCGCAGCTTGGACATACCCACTCCCTTAGAGCTAAATCCTTTACCAGTGGGTTTTTGTAGCCACATTCAGAGCACAGTTGGGAGCTGGCATAATTTGCCCCAGCTATTATCAGATCTCTGCCGTACCACAGGGCTTTATACTCCAGCATCGATCTGAACATGCTCCATGAAACCTCCGATATGGCTTTAGCGAGACAATGGTTTTTCAACATGTTTTTTACCCTAAGGTCCTCGATCACTATGGCTTGGTTTTCGCGAATGATCTCGGTGCTGACCTTGTGTAAAAAGTCACGTCTCTGGTCCGCTATCTTACCGTGCAGTTTGGCTACCTTTAGCCTTACGAGACAGGTCCTTCTGTAGTTTTACCAGCCGTCTTTCCGACCTTTTGAGCCATCTTGGGTTTTCATAGGTTTCGCCGTTAGAGCATATGGCGAAGTTTTTTATCCCCACGTCCACTCCTACCTTGTTCGTAGATGCAGGGAGCTTTTCCACCTCTGTCTCGACCAATATGGATACGAAATATTTCCCTGACGGCACATG
>CAYNAN010000096.1:0-7856 GCA_964395085.1 uncultured Synergistaceae bacterium | reverse complement strand
GCTATCAGGATCATCCTGGCGCAGAACGAGAGCTCTGGACGACACTCTTTTTTCACCGCAGACCTGTGTGCCTCCAGGGCGGAGGAATATGCTTCTTTTAACCTGTTCTGTTCGTATAGGATCCCGGCCCTCTGACAGTGGAGCATCGTCTCGTGTTCGTAACCAAATAAGGGCGAAAGACCCATGAACAGCTTCTCCAGGTTTTTGGAGAGCTTTTCAGGTGACTGAGCCAGCTCAGACCTTTCCCTTAGAGATCTGTGCAGAATCGGCATGGCCGCTGTGAAGGTCCCGGTCCTATTAGTGCCCTTTTGCGGCATTTTATCCGATCGACCGTCTATCAGATCCTGTGCGTAGTCCTCAAGGGGAATCCTGAAGTCGAGGCATCTCAGGATATAGATCAAAACCTTTAGATTGAGGTCATCTATAAGGTTCAAGGACCTGTAGAGTTTGTCTATAGAGTCCATGAAACCATCGGGGTCTCCCTCTGCGTAGCGTATAAATGCGCTCTGTGCGCTTAAATGGAGGTTTTTATCTATTGGAATGTGAGGATTGTTCAATATATTTTTTTTAAAAAAATCGATCCTGGCCTCTATCGACACCGTAGGGTCGTATGATGTGAAGGCTGCACTACAGTTGGCTATGCCCTGAAGGTCGCCACACCTGACGTAAAGGGACGTGGCTGAGCAGTAATCTCCATCCTGATAGAAAAAATCCGCCGTTCTCTTTTGGAGCTTTTTTATATCCTCCGCAGTCTTGGTTGAGTGCAGCTTCTCCAAAAGGAAATCCCTGAATAGGTCGTGTAGCCTGTACTTACCCTTCCCTATGGCGTTCATGAAGCTTCCCCTGAAGTAGAAGTCCTCCAATAGTTTAGAGCTGTTTGAGGCTCCGGTGATACGTCTACAGACCCTCTCGTCAAGCTCTGGCACCATCGAGACGTTCATGAAAAACTCCCTGGTCTCTTCGTTCCATCTCTGCCATACGTGGAGATCCAGGTATCGGAAGAGCATATCCTCCTGGATGGATCCGATCCTAGGTTCAGCTAGGTTTTGAGATCTCATCGCGAGGGCTCTGACCGCTATCGGCCATCCTCCTGTCCTAGACATGACTTCTTTAGAATCATGCTTAAACTCGCTGTTGCTCAGAATGGAGTTTAGCTCCAGCTCGTCAAAGGCGAGCTCTTTGGCTGATATCACCGTTATGTTGTTTTTTACTATGTCGTCCAGAAAAACGTCGTCGGGAAGTCCTCTGCCTATAAAACAGAGGGTTATTGCCCTCGGAAGAAGCTTCATAAGGGTCGGGAACACGTTTAGTATTTCCCTGTTGGTAAGGCAATGAAAATCGTCCATCACCAATACGTAGCTTTTATCGTTATCCAGCAACAGGGACAGTGACCTAAAAAGATGTTCGATAAAAGGTGGACTCGTCCTGTTTGCCTCTCTGCTCAGCCTTTTGTTGGCTCTCTGGGCGAAACTCATCGCACCTAAAAAGCGCCTTACGAAGGTGCCCTTATCGTTATCACTATCGTTCAGTGTTATCCAGGCCAGTTTGTTCTTCTGTGGGGCCAGCCATTGGGATACCGCGACGGTCTTGCCGAACCCCCCTGGGGCGGATACGTATACCCAATGTCCCCCCTTGTCCTTAGCTTTATCCAGGACTGAGGCTATCCTCTGACGATATACCTGCTTTCCCTCTATCTTTGGAGGACGAAATTCCTCTTGCTCTCTCATGTCTGTCGAGGCTCTCCTCTCCGTTTTTTTTAAAAAACATCTATTTAATGGACATAGTCCTGACTCAGGACTATGGACCTAGGTCAGGATAAGGTCTACAATTCCTCGGTTAAGGGCAACGATCACACCGTTAGTACACGGTACATAAGGCCAGTTGATGTGTCAAGATCCATCGGTCTCTATGAGATCCAAGAATGAGGGGTATTTTATGTCATCAATAAAAAATATATACAATTTATTTATGCTGTGTTTATTGATTTTATTATCTCCCCTGCTGAAGCTATCGGAGGGGGCGATCATATACGTTAAGGCCGGTTCGTCTGGAAACGGGACCTCCTGGAGCACCGCCAGTGGCGACCTGGTCTCGGCCCTTGAGCTCGCCTCCAGCGGAGACGAGGTATGGGTGGCGGCTGGAACCTATCGGCCCCATACAGTGTCTAGAGACGTGTACTTTTCGCTCAAGGACGGGGTCGGCCTCTACGGGGGGTTCGCGGGCACGGAATCTCTCCTGAGCCAGCGTGACCCGGTAGCAAACGTGACGACCCTGAGCGGAGGTGACCTGAGCTACCACGTCGTATATGCAGGGGCCGGAGTCACGGCCTCGGCGGTGCTGGATGGCTTTACGATTACCGGCGGCAACGCCGCTGGGCCAACGTTAGAAGTCCAGGATGTGGGCGGCGGGATGCTCAACAAAAACTCCAGCCCCACGGTCTCCAACTGCAACTTCCGCGACAACCGAGCCAGAAACAACGGTGGGGCCATGTTCAACTACGAGGCTAGCCCAACCGTGACGAACTGTGTCTTCTCGGACAACCTCGCCTCCAACTACCACGGCGGCGCCATATACAACTTAAAAGGGGCTCCTACCGTGACCGGATGCGTCTTCTCGTCCAACTTGGCCAAGGTCAACGGCGGAGGGATGTACAGCGACCAAAGCGACGTCACGGTTACCGGCTGCACCTTCTCGGAAAATAGGACTATATCCGGTTGCGGTGGAGGAATGCATAACGAAGATAACTCCCCGACGGTGGCTGACTGCACCTTCTCGGAAAACATCGCAAACAACAGCTACGGTGGTGGGATGTTCTGCGGCAACAATAGCTCTCCGGCTGTGAACAACTGCTCCTTTTCCTCCAACCAAGGCCACGACGGCGGAGGGATTTACGTTATGAACACCTCCCCCAATGTGACCGGTTGCACTTTTTTGGGGAACACCGCAACCAACGGCGGGGGGATCTGCAACGGCCAGGGATCCCCGACCGTGACCAGCTGCACTTTCTCTGGGAACACCGCAACCAACGGCGGGGGGATATACAATGGCTATGGTTCCCCGACCGTGACCAACTGCACTTTCTCTGGAAACACCGCCACCGATGGTGGGGGGATGGACAGCTACAGCGGCTCCACGATGGTAACGAACTGCACTTTTTCGGCAAACATCGCCACCCACGATGGTGGTGGAATCTCCGGCACCGCTTTGACTGTGACCAACTGCATCATCTGGGGGAGCAACTCCCCCATTGGTCAGATCGTAGACAAAGGAGGGGTCACCACAGTGACCTACTCTGTGGTGGATACGGCCCTCTTTTGCGACCCCAGCAACGTCTCTGCCGATCCCAGGCTAGGTCCCCTGGCGGCCAACGGAGGCTCAACCAAGACCTGCGCCCTTTTGTCCGGTAGCTCGGCTCTCAACTCCGGGACCTCCATCGGGGCTCCAGCAACGGACCAGCGTAGCATAGCCAGGCCCCAGGGGCTCTCCTTTGACATGGGGGCCTACGAGGCGGAGCCGACTCCGGTCCCTCCTCCCGCTCCTACGCCTACGCCGGAACCGACCCCGGCCCCTACGCCGACTCCAGAGCCGGAGCCCGAACCTGTGCCGGAGCCCATACCGGTTCAGCCCTCTTTGGCGCCGATTCTGTCCTATGACGTGATCCTGCCCATGTCGGACCGGGTGACCGTGGCTGTTCCCATGATCTTATCCATATCCGGCGACGCCACGGAACAGGAAAAGACGGACCGACTGAGGGAGGCCCTGAGAAGGGCCCTGGTCCCTGAGGCCCTTATAGAGGATCTGGTTCCCCTTCTGGCCATAGACGGCACGGGGCAGGTCTATATAAAAGGCGAAGCCATGGACGGGCTTCTTCCCCTATCCACCGATGTGGAGATAAAGGAAGGGACCTCCGGTCTGTCTCTGCCCTTTTTCAGGGCCCTGATCCAGGCCAGGGCCGAGGACCAGGCTACGAACGAGGCAGCAACTGCGGTGGTGTTCTTCCAGATCCCGGACTGCTTCAGGGGTAAGAGCTCCGACCTGCTACAGATGGTCAAGGTCCTTTCCTCCGACATGGTTGTGCCCTATTCCAGGGTCTATGAACTTTCCGACCTCACCAACGGGAGCTTCGCGGTTCTGGATACCGAGGCGACCTCGGCGGGCCCTGTGGTCAGAGGAGCCCTTTCAAGGGACGATATGGTCTCGGACCGTTGCGTCGTGGCCATGGCCCTCTCCGACGGAGGCAGCTTCGACCTGGATGGCAGGAAGGACGGCGGAGTGACCGACCCGGCCTTCATGATAGAGGGCGTAAGGAGAGAAAAAAACTCTCCCTCTGGAGGTGGCGGATGTTCGGTGGGGCACTTAGGCGGATGGGCTATCTTCATGATCCTGCCTCTGCTTGTGTTCGTGAAGAAATAAAATCTGAGATCTTTTTTCTGATCCATAGAATCCCGAAAAGCGATTGAGGAAGTATAATAAACCCTTCAACTGTGGCTATTTTCTGACTCTATGTCGATGGGGTGCGTAAGTATGTCCGTGATGCGAAAAAGTAGCTTCTTAGCGTTGTTTTTTCTCTCAATTATCTGGACTCTATCATTTACGTGGATCTCCGAGGGGGCGGTCCTCTACGTCAAACCGGGAGGGGGCGGAGACGGATCTTCCTGGGCTACAGCCAGCTCGGACCTGACCGCGATCCTGGATAGCGCCGTAAGTGGAGACGAGGTATGGGTGGCGGCTGGGACCTATCGGCCTCATACAGTGTCTCGAGACGTGTACTTTACGCTCAAGGACGGAGTCGGCCTCTACGGAGGATTTGCGGGCACGGAATCTCTTCTCAGCCAGCGTGATCCGGCGACAAACGTGACGATCCTTAGCGGAGGAAATCTGAGCTATCACGTATTATACGCAGGGACGGGTGTTAGCGCATCGACGGTCGTCGATGGCTTCACAGTCGCTTACGGTAAGGCTAACGGTCCTTCGGGGAGTTACCAGGGCGAGGGTGGAGGGATGCTTAATCAAAATTCCAGCCCTAAAATAATCAATTGTATATTTAATGACAATGAAAGCAATACTGTAGGAGGAGGCATGTACAATCTTCAAGGGAACCCCACCGTGATTGGTTGTTCCTTTGGGAGAAACCACTCCAACTCGTCCCACGGTGGAGGCATGTGTAACATGATCGCCAATACGACCGTGACAAGCTGTACCTTCTACGATAACATCGCGGGACAAAACGGCGGTGGAATGTACAACGAAGGGGGAGAGGTCACGATAACAGACTCTTCTTTTTCCTCCAACGTAGCCGACCTCAGCGGAGGTGGAATGTTCAACCAAGGCACCACTTCCACCGTCATAAACAACTGCACTTTTTCGGGCAACTCCACAGCAGGTGACGGAGGAGGTATCTTCAGCATTTTTTCATCTTCAACGCTAAAAAACTGCACCTTTTCTGGGAACTGTGCGACCAACGGCGGAGGGACATACGCTGCCGGTGGTTCTTTTACGATGACGAACTGCACCTTTTCGGCAAACACGGCTACCACCAACGGACATGGAGCATGCAGCAATATTTCCACCTTTACTTTGACCAACTGTATCCTCTGGGGCTCAGATACCACTGTAGGCCAGATAACCAACAGCGGAGGAACGCCGACCTTCGCCTACTCGGTGACGGACCAGGTTGGGACGGGCAACACGTCTGCCGATCCCAGGCTAGGTCCCCTGGCTGCCAATGGAGGCCCCACCAAGACCTGCGCCCTGCTGGCGGGAAGCTCTGCTCTTAACTCGGGGACCTCCATCGGTGCTCCTGCCACGGACCAGCGGGGCATAGCCAGGCCTCAGGGGCTCTCCTTCGACATGGGGGCCTACGAGGCGGAGCCGACTCCGGTCCCTCCTCCCGCTCCGACGCCGACGCCTACGCCGGAACCGACTCCGACCCCTACGCCGACTCCAGAGCCGGAGCCCGAACCTGTGCCGGAGCCCATACCGGTTCAGCCCTCTTTGGCGCCGATTCTGTCCTATGACGTGATCCTGCCCATGTCGGACCGGGTGACCGTGGCTGTTCCCATGATCTTATCCATATCCGGCGACGCCACGGAACAGGAAAAGACGGACCGACTGAGGGAGGCCCTGAGAAGGGCCCTGGTCCCTGAGGCCCTTATAGAGGATCTGGTTCCCCTTCTGGCCATAGACGGCACGGGGCAGGTCTATATAAAAGGCGAAGCCATGGACGGGCTTCTTCCCCTATCCACCGATGTGGAGATAAAGGAAGGGACCTCCGGTCTGTCTCTGCCCTTTTTCAGGGCCCTGATCCAGGCCATGGCCCAGGACCAGGCTACTAACGAGCCAACAACGGCTGTGGTGTTCTTCCAGATCCCGGACTGCTTCAGGGGTAAGAGTTCCGACCTGCTACAGATAGTTAAGGTGATCTCCTCCGATATGGTGTTGCCCTACTCCAGGGTCTACGATCTGTCGGATCTCACCGACGGTTGCTTCGCGGTGCTTGATACCGAGGGCACATCGGCGGATCCCGTGGTCAAGGGCGCTCTTTCAAGGGACGACCTGGTCTCCGATTGCTGTATCGTGGCCATGGCCCTCTACGACGGTGGCAGCTTCGACCTGGACGGCAGGGAGGACGGCGGCGTGACCGACCCGGCCTTCATGATAGAGGGCGTAAGGAGGGAAAAGACCCCTTCCTCGGGAGGTGGCGGATGTTCGGTGGGGCACTTTCATTGCTTTGCCCTCGCTCTGATTTCGCCTCTGATGCTCTTTTATCGAAGGTAGGGCATCCCGGTGTAGCTGGCACAGAGCTATGGTATGCGGATATCGATCCTGTTTTTTCAAGAAAAGACTCGGCGGGACGTCCAAGGACTGACCTAGGGTGATGGACCTGCAGGAAAGAGTGCAGTACAATTTGCCGGTATGGAACGAAGCCATATATCTAGGAGTCAAGTTTTTTAGGGAGGTTTTTAGTATGAATAGAAAGTCTATAGTTCTCGCTCTGCTTGCGGTTTTTGCCATATCTTCCATAGCTTTTGCCGCCGTCAAGACCTTTGGGCACGTCTCTGTGGATGTCCCCAGCGGTTGGACCGCAGCGGAGGATGGAACCACTGTGAGTCTGACTGCGGACGATAACTCCGCTGCTCTTACCGTCACGGTGGAGACTAACGACGGCACCGATGTCGCCCTTATCGCCAAGGAGTACGCTAAGCAGCTTAAGGCTTCCGAGCCGGTTTTCGAGGACGATGTCTACACCATGTCCTTTAAGAACGCCAACGATGTGGACTGCAACGTGGTCATCAGCGGAGACGGCGACATGTACGTAATGCTGGTCATGATGGGGGAGCATCCCCAGATGGAGCAGATCGTAGACTCTCTAGAGTTCAACTAGCCCACCCCTGGTGGCCGCGACCGAGGTTAATCCCTCGGTCGCGGTTTTTTTATTTATAAGTCTCGATAATCCTGTCGATAAATCCCTCTTTTTTGAGATCCCTTATCGTGGAGTTAAAGGACGCCTTAAAATCTTGGACGAAGGGAAAGCGGTCGAGGTTGGACGATAAGCCCAGGTATCCCCATTGAGCTCCAACCTCCGCCGCTATGACTACTGGATCCTCCGCCTCGTCAAGCCCTTCCATGTCTGTCATGCTGTCGTTGAGGTATAGATCTATCTTGCCTGACAGAAGGTAGATCAGGTTTGTCCTGTTGTCCATGGTGTTTTTTAGCTTGATCTTGCCATCACTTAAGGCGGCGACTCCCCTCTCTCCGAGGAGTACCTCGTGGGCGTATCCGTGTGTGAGACCCACCACCGCGCCGTAAAAGTCCTCTGGCCACCTTGATCTGCCCTGCACCTTCGATCTTAGCCC
>CAYNAN010000095.1:0-8138 GCA_964395085.1 uncultured Synergistaceae bacterium | reverse complement strand
GGTCCAGGTTGCTGGAGTGGTTTACCGCCATTATGAAGGGGGCCTCTGATGGAACGTTATTCAAACCGGCAATAGATAGCCTGTTATGGAGTTTAAGAAACAGCAGGCAGAAGCGACGCACCAACTGGTAGACCAAGCGATCAAAAAATTTATTCATCCGGACGGGCTCCTTCAGCCATAGAGACGATCCTATCGACCACCTCTGCTACAGTCATGGAGGACGAGTCTATCTTGACCGAATCAGGGGCCTCTATCAAAGGAGAACAGGGCCTCTCTATATCGGAACGGTCTCTGGCCTTTATATCCTCCAACACCGACGAAAAGGAGACATCAATCTGGCCCTTTGATAAAAGCTCGTTGAGCCTTCTTTCCGCTCTGATCTCCTCAGACGCGGTCAAAAACACCTTTAGAGGAGCCAGAGGAAACACTACAGTGCCCATGTCCCTTCCATCGGCGACCAGTCCCCCTCCAAGAGCCTGCTCCCTCTGGATATCCAAAAGCCTTGCTCTGACCGAGGGCAGGGCCGAGTACCTTGAGGCCAACGAGTCGACCAAAGGATTTCTTATAAGGTCGGTGACGTCTACTCCATCGACCAAGACCTTACCGGAAACCAAAGCTACGGAAAGAGATCTCAGAGAGGAGGAAAGAGGCTCTCCTTCCTCTGGAGGGACACCCTCTTTATCTAGGGTATAGGCAAGAGCCCTATAGAGGGCTCCCGTATCCAGATAGGACAGGCCGAGACGTCTAGCTACATCCCTGGCCACGGAGCTCTTACCCGCTCCGGCAGGTCCATCTATGGTAACGACTATGTTTTTTGACGTCATCAACTATTCCTACCCCTCAAAAATCTCCATCTCTTCCGAGACCTTTTCCATAATATCCACAAGCTCGGACATCAGGACCTCCTCCTTGCCGGAAAGTCCCAACCTTGATATGGATCCATCGGAGATGGAATACTGGAGGCCATCCGCACCGACTCCAACGCCAAGCATAAGTATCATAGAGTTGGCCACGTGAATAACGTCCACCATACCCCTGTGCTCCGACATCTCCTCGGGAAGATCGTCGGGAATATACTGATACTGGATAGCCACCTGGTGAGACTCAGGTAGGTTCCACTTCTCCGCCATCATGGCCCCAACCTGAGCGTGGTCAAAACCTAAAACCATTCGCTCCGCGTCGACAAACGGAACCTTGTCTGAATCCACTATTCTGACTATTATTTGATATCCAAATTTAATGTAATCGTTCAGGACTATCTTGCCTATAGCGTGAAGCATGCCAGCGATATAGGCATCGTCTGGTACACAACATTTTGTGGTCTCGGCTATGTATCTAGCGGCGTAGGCCACGCTGAGCGAGTGTCTCCAAAGATCACCTCTGTCAAGCGCATATCCGGCAAAGGAATTGTCCATCCTCTGATACACCGTGGCCGCTATGACGAGATTTTTTATCGTTTTATACCCCAATAGTGCTACCGCTTCCTGGATACTGGATATCCGGCGAGGCAGTCCGTAGAAAGCCGAATTAGCCAGTTTGAGGGTACGGATCACCAGTCCCTCGTCTTTAGATAGGCTATCGGCGACGTTATGGGCACTGCTTTCCGGGTTATCCAGCATTTTAAGGGTCTCCACGACAAACTGAGGGAAGGATTTGACCTCCTTCAACCTGCCTAGAATGCGGTTCTGTATAAGCTGTCTGGTCCGATCATCCATAAACCCATCTCCTGCCTTGAACTAGACGATTCCTCCTTGACGGATAGCCCGCCACATCTCCTGAAGCTCCATGGAGCGAAATTGCCCTGACCTAAGTTTCCTCAGCTCCATTCTACCAATTTTTCGCCGAAATAGGACACGAACGGAAAGAGAAAAAGAGGATGCCATCAGTCTGATCTCCCTTTTAAGACCCTCTTTGAGCTCAATCGATACCCATCGGCCTTGAGGCTCCTTTTCCATGACCTCTAAGGACAGAGGCTTCACAAGTCTCTCAGAGAGGACAACTCCTTGCCTCCAAAGGGACAATACTTTTTCCCCTGGAGCGACATCCATAAGGACCTCGTAAGTCTTGGTGTAGCCAGAACTAGGGTGTATAAGCTGGTTGCAAAAATCCCCATCGTTGGTGAGGATGAGAAGCCCTTGGCTGTTTTTGTCCAATCGACCGACGGGATAGATCCTCAGATTCTCTGAGTCAGGGATGAGCTCTAGAACCGTCGGATCAAACCTATCGTATGAAGCACACACGTACCCCTTAGGTTTGTTCATCACAAAATAGACCGATTTCTCGAGGCTCAAAGAGCGGCCGTCGACCTTAACGTCATCTCCTGGCTGGACGTCCATGGCTGGATCGAATACCGGAACACCATCAAAACAGACCCTCCCCTCGGCAATTATCGACTCGGATCCCCTCCTGGAAGCCACACCACATAGAGCCAAGTAACGGTTAAGCCTCATTCGTCAATCCTCTCCCCACAGGACCTGAGTTCCTCTATCTCCTTCACCGTTGGGAGATCGGATATGGCACCTAGACCAAAGACCCTCAAAAAAGCCTCTCCGGTCCTGTAGAGAAGAGGCGAACCGGTGCTCTTTTTTCTGCCGGAGATGCGGATTATCCCGTGCGTCAGCAGAGTGTCTATAACCCTCTCGCAACGAACCCCACGAATTTCCTCGACTTCCGACCTAGTTACAGGTTGATTATAAGCTATTACGGCCAAAGTCTCCAAAGCCGCTTTGCTAAGCTTTATGTTTTCCCTCTCGTTGCTCTCCCTGAAACTGGTCACAGAGTCGGATGTATCAGGAGTAGTGCAGATATGCCACCTCCCACCGAGAAAGACGACCTCGAGACCGTGTCCTCCATCGGAGTAGATTTTCGCCAAAGACTCGATCGCAGCCAAGACCCTGTCGGAGTCTACCCCTACAGAGGAGGCAATCTGATCTATCAAAGCACCGTCGGAGGCCACAAACAACACCGCCTCCACCTGCTTGATAAGATCCTTATCCGGTGATTTGAGGGTAGATACAGACATCGCCGAACATCTCCTTCTGTTCCAAACGCACAAGGTCCTTTCGAGACAGCTCCAGAAGTGCCAAAATCGTTACTATCAGCGAGGATACCCCTCCATCTCCTTTGATCAAAAGAGATAGGGGAACCCCCTCAGGGACAAGCACGGACATTATCCCGTCCATTCTTCTCTCGACCTGAATCTCCTCCGGAATCGGTGGAGGAACTGCCGCAAACGAATCATCCAGCCACAGATCCTCCTGTCTATCCCTGTGTCCCTTCATCAACCCCCACCACAGGGAGGACAGAGAGTAAAGATCGCATATATCGTAACGAGGCGGCAGAGGGTAAGGAGACCTGAAGGACCTCTTGGACCACTCTATCTGAAGGTCAGCCAGAACCATAGCAGCTTTTCTGTAGGGTTTATACCTCTCAAGGATACCCTGCAAGTCCTCGTGGGGATCGTCATAGTCGCTAACAACATCCTCCCACTCTGCCTCATCTACGACCCTTGGAGCCAGAGCGATGGCCTTCTCAAGCACCAAGCTGGCGGCTTGAACCAGAAAGTCAGCCACCACCTCGATGGGAAGCTCTCCTTTACGAGAGTGATATGCACCGTATACACGGACTATCTGGGAGACGCTGATTCTGGAAACGTCAAGCTCCCTGCTCTCTATCATGTGACACAGGAGATCGAGTGGTCCAGAGAACCCTTCTACCTCTATCTGAATCATAGGAGACGGCCTCCCGCCCCTTCTTCGCTAAAGCCTAGGGACAAAACCTATGCCTGAGAGAACAGCGTCCATCGTCTCCTTGGCCGTCTTTCTGGCCTTTTTCGCGCCCTCCCGGAGTACATCCTCAAGGCTGTCCTGCTCAGCCTCGTAGCGCGCTCTGCGCTCCCATATCGGGTTCATCATCGCGACAACGTGTTCTTTGAGAGCCTTTTTGCACTGTACACAACCGATGGTCCCAGAGAGACATCCTGAACTGAGCTCCTCCATCTCGTCGTTATCCCCGTTGAAGACCTTATGGATATCCCAGACCGGGCACTTCGCAGGATCCCCTGGATCGGTTTTTCTCTGCCTGGCAGGATCGGTTACCATAGTGCGTAGCTTATCCCACATCTCTTTCTCGTTATCGGATATGTTGATGCTGTTTCCGTAGGACTTGCTCATCTTTCTGCCGTCGGTACCTGGAACCTTGGGCGTCGGCGTCAGAAGGGTCTCGGGCTCCGGGAATATATCACCGTAGAAGTGGTTAAACCTCCTGGCTATCTCCCTGGTTATCTCCAGATGGGCGGACTGATCCTCACCAACCGGGACCACGTTGGATCTGTACAGCAATATATCGGCAGCCATCAGGACAGGATAGCCCAAAAAGCCGAAGTTGCTGAGATCTTTATTCTGAATATTAATTATTTGCTCCTTATATGTTGGATTTCTCTGGAGCCATCCTAAGGGGGTTATCATCCCAAGGGCCAAGGAAAGCTCAGCATGCTCCGGCACGTGGGACTGGATGAATATGGTCGACTTTTCGGGATCTAAGCCCACGGCAAGCCAGTCCAACATCACCTCTCTACAGTTTTCGCTGATCACAGAGCTGTTGGCGTAATCGGACATCATGGCGTGCCAGTCCACTATACCGTAAAAACAGCTATAAGCGCTATCCTCCTGAAGCTTCATCCAGTTCGTCAGAGCCCCTGCCATATGGCCCAGATGAAGCTTACCGGTTGGCCTCATTCCACTGAAAACCCTTTTTCCCATGATTACATATTTCCCCCTTATAAACCCCCTAAAGAATAGACCTCGATAGGGTTGATATAGGCAGCAAAACCGTCTCAAGCCCGGAGACACGGGACACGTTCGCCGCTAGGTCCGCCATCGTAGCCCACTCCATCTCTCCGTGATCCAGCTGAATCAACGAAAGTCCCGAAAAAAGGGCATCCTGGACATCATGATATTTCAAATCCGCAGTGACATAAACCTGAGCACCGGATGACAGGGCACTTCTCCAAAGGGACCCACCGGAACCGCCACATATGGCGATTCGAGATACGTCACCCGGATTTCCCCAGGTCCTAGAGAAGGAGACCCCCCACATGGTCCTCAAGAGATCCAGGAGATCATCCATAGATAGAGGCCCTATCTCTCCGATTGCACCATCTCCCCAGCTACCGTTACCCCCTGGGATCAAAGGGCTCACATCTTTCATGCCGAGAGCCTTAGCCAGGGAGACGTTGGTCCCGACAGGAGAGCTATCCCAGTTGGTATGGCAACAGACAGCCGACATCTCCCTGAGGATAAGCTCGGAGAGAGTGGCTCCTACTGGCTCATTATAGGACAGATTACGAATAGGAGAGAATATCAGGGGATGATGAGTCAGCAGACAATCGCACCCTTCAGACTCAGCCATGACGACGGACTCAACAGATGGATCGAGGGCTACCGCGATCTTTTCGACGGAATCGGACCTGGCTCTTACCGTAACCCCACAGTTGTCCCAGGCCTCAGCCCAGGAAGGAGAGGCTATAGAGGAAAGTAACGACATAAAACGGTCTATTTTCATTGGAAAACCTCCTCAACCTATAAGGACTTTCCGACCATTATATATAAAAAAAGCCGCTCCCGCAGGAACGGCTTTAACTCTTGGTGGGCCCACCAGGACTCGAACCTGGAACCTTCCGGTTATGAGCCGGTGGCTCTGACCAGTTGAGCTATGGGCCCTGAACGACGAAGATTATACCTGTTACTCTCCCACATTTCAAGGGGCAGTTTAAAAAAAACTATTCCTCAACAACTATACAGGAAACAGGGCAGCTATCCCTCGCCTCCAGAACACACTGAGCCCCCTCAGGACGGATAACCCTAGCTATCCCTCGGGTCTCGTCAAGGGTAAAGGCATCTGGACAAATCTGCACACAAACTCCACATCCGATGCATCTTTCACCTTCTATAACGACACGCATAAAGGCACCCCCTCACAGTGAAGGCATTCTATACCATTGTCATCGGGACGTCAAACATTGTGCATACAATCAAGAAGGGGCGACCCTAGGACCCTCCCCCGACATGTTCAGGGAAAGCAACGAAGAATACCTGTCAACCGCTTTTTTAACCGGATCCTTGGACGCAATAAAGACCCCTATGCCGACCATGTCGGCCTTGAATTCGTTGACAACTTGACACATCCCCGAGGCGGTGCTCCCCCCCCTCATGAAGTCGTCGATTATCAGGATCCGACTTCCCTGAGAGATCTGCTTAGTCCCCATATACATAGCCCTGACATCCCCTGTCTGAGTTGCGAAATGAACGCAGACGGCAGGACCATCGCTCGCCCTGTTCCTGAACCTACAGACTGCCAAGGGGACACCTAATATCTGTGCCGTAGCCATCCCCAGAGGAATGCCCTTAACCTCCGATGTAACGACGACGTCAGGATACTTATCGTAAAAGTCGGAGGCGAGAGCTAGGCCCAGTTTCCATGCATAGGTGGGGTTGAAAAGTATATCGCTATAGTAGATCAATCCGCTGGGAAGAAGCCTGTCCTGCTGGGATAGAGTCTGGGATATCTCCGAGAGAAAACTTCTCCTATACTCCTCGGACATATGAGGAACAAAGGAGGCACCGCCAGATCTTCCCCTGTCGACCTTTATACGACCCAATCCCTCCAGCTCTATAGACCTGTCTATGACCGATATATCGTCACTGATGACCGTCTTGGACACCTCAAAATCCTCAGCAAGCGAGGTCAAAGAAAGTTGCCCCGAAGGACAGGTCAGGAGCCTAGAGGCTATCCTGATCAATCTGTCGGTTTTATTTCCCCTCATAGGAAAACCATCACTCCAAAAATATAATTTTTTCAATGCAACTGATCTTACTGAAGACGCCTACCGACCCAGAGAGTATTTCATCGGGGCGATAAAGGGCAAACACGGAGCTCCCGCTCCCGCTGACACCCCAGGCGATAGCCCCTGATGAATCGCAGGCGGAGAATATATCGGGGTAGCCATGATGACGTTCAACAAGGGGAGGCACAAAATCGTTCGGCAAAAGGCCGATTTTTTCGTGTTTTCTCAGCCTTCTCAGGACATCCAGAGCCTCCTCCTTGGCCTCAAGCTCGGACATAGGCCAAGGTCCAGGAGAATAGAAATTGTCCAACACGCCGAAGGACTCCACCGTGCCACATCTCCATGCAGGAACGATGAGGACCGCTTTGAGATCGACGTCCTCCACAGGCGAGAAGATCTCTCCGATCCCGGAGACCAAGGAGATATACTCGTCGGAGGCCAAGAAAGGAAGGTCCGCCCCCAAAGAGGCAAGATCAAATGCCCCTGGGTCAAAACCGAAGACGTCCCTGGCCCAGGCAAAGGCCGCCGCTCCGTTTCCTGTTCCAGCTCCAAGGCCTGTCCCAGGGGGAACGGTCTTGGATATGGACACGAAAAGAGGAGGGATCGAGACCCCGCCCCCTCTCAACATATCGAATACCTTTTGGACAAGATTTACGCCCTTGACCTCCGCGCCTATCACGTCAACCCCGTCACGACCCTCGAGCGAGGGAGATAGGGAAAGCCGCTCCAGCGGCGGGAGCTTTTTGAACACCGACACCAAGCGATGATAGCCATCATCCCTAATGCCAACGACCCTTAAAGTCAGGTTTATCTTGCCTCTGCTGATGTAACTCCAGATCAAAATTAGTCCTCCGAAGTCTGAAACTCGGTGCGATCGCCCTCTACAAGGACCATCTCAAGCTCTTTCGTCAAAAGCTCAGCATAGCTGAAGGATATCTTGCTATGCTGGGACTCGACATACAAAGTAAAGAGACACGGGTAGGTCTCTATTATGACCCCCTGCCTCTCCTCCGCCTTTCTACGCCCTTTTGTGGCGCGATACCTTACCTTGTTTCCCTTGTAACGGGCCACTCTCTGGCGAATTGATTGAATCGAGTACACCATGAGGAACCTCCTTATCCCAAAGGGACAGGAGCATTATAACATAGCTAGCAAAAAAATTCAAACTTCTTTATCCACCTAAGGGCATCTCTAAAAACTCACGCTTGAGTCCCTCGGAGAGACCGCTCCGCCTGCGCTCTGTTTCGCCCAAACGTATTTTCGACCTGCATGTTCCGTACGAACCGCCTCGGAG
>CAYNAN010000094.1:0-8344 GCA_964395085.1 uncultured Synergistaceae bacterium | reverse complement strand
GACGTCGCCCCAAGCCGAGGGGGCACAGGACGTGCCCTCCGAGGCGGTTCGCACGGAACAGGCAGGTCGAAAATACGCTCGGGCGAGACAGGGCGCAGACGGAACGACCTCTTCGAGGGGACTCAAAAGTGTATTTTTAGAAAAAACCATAACAAACCCCCCGGACGCATATTGCGTTACCGGGGGGTCACGTTTTTTACTACTCCAAGATCACGGATGCCCCAATAGATAAGCCTTACGAATTCCTCCATAATTATAACCATAGCGATCACAGATTTGTTACCATTATAACTATCCGTAAGGAGGAATAGCCGTGGGCAAGTTAGCGGGCAAGAAGGTCCTGCTCCTTGGCGAGAGAGACGGAGTTCCGGCACCGGCGATGGAGGAGGCCCTCAAAAACTCTGGGGCCGAGGTAGTCTTCGCCGCAACCGAATGCTTCGTCTGAACCGCCGCAGGAGCCATGGACCTGCAGAACCAACAGAGGATCAAAGACAGCATCGATAAATTCGGCGCTGAGAACCTGGTGGTCATACTCGGAAGCTCCGACCCTGAAGGGGCGGAGATCTACGCCGAGACGGTGACCGCAGGTGATCCCACCTACGCAGGACCATTGGCAGGAGTCCAGGCTGGACTCTCAGTTTATCACGTACTTGAAAACGATATCAAGGAGGAAGCTGACCCTCAGCTTTTCGAGGAGCAGATCGGCATGATGGAGATGGTGCTTGAGGTCGAGGCTATATGCCAGGCCGTCAGCGGGATCCGGGCGGAACACGGCAAATACGCCCTTTAAGAGGAAGAAAAGGGGAATTATATCTATGAGACTTGAAATGGGTAACTTTCACGTCAAGGATATCGTCTTCGGAGATACCCTGTCCTACTCCAACGGCGTTTTGACCGTAAACAAAGAGGAACTCCTCAACTTCGTCAAGGAGGAAGAACCGGGAATCACCACCGCAGACCTCAGGATAGTCCGCCCGGGAGACAAAGTCAGGCTCTGCCCGGTAAAAGAGGCCATCGAGATGAGATGCAAAGTCTCGGGCAAGAGCACCGGAATCTTCCCTGGAGTAACCTCCCCAATGGCCCAGGCGGGTAACGGCAGGACCCACGCCCTCAAGGGTTGCAGCCTTATCGTCGTGGGCGAGCACATGGGCGGCTTCCAGGACGGGGTCATCGATATGGCGGGCAAGTACCAGGACAACACCATCTTCGGCAACATGGTCAACCTGGTATTCGTGGCGGACACCAACGAGGATTTCGAGAGATTTGAGCAACAGAAAAAGAACAAGGCCCTTCGCTGGGGCGGTATGAGACTGGCAGAGTACATAGGCCAGTGCGTAAAGGATCTGGAGCCCGAGGACATGGAGGTCTTCGATCTTCCCCCTGTCACAGAGAGATCCGCCGAGGTCAACGGCCTTCCTGGAGTGGTCTACGTCCTTCAGCCTCAGACCCAGATGGAGACCATGGGCTACAACACCCTTATATACGGATGGGACGGCAACCACATGCTCCCCACCTTCATGCACCCCAACGAGCTTCTGGACGGCTGCATGGTGTCCGGTAGCTTCATGCCCACGTCGTCCAAGATATCTACCTACGAATTCTCCGTAAACCCCATGGTCAAAAAGCTCATGGAGCAGCACGGCAAGACCATAAACTTCCTGGGCGTTATCATGTCGACCCTCAACGTTAAGATGAACGAGAAGGACCGCTGCGCCAAGATGTTGGCTCAGATGGCCTCAAACCTGGGCGCTGTAGGCGCGGTGGTCGCTGAGGAAGGCTACGGCAACCCCGACGTGGACTACACCGCCGCCCTTGTTGAGCTCGAGAAGATCGGCATCAAGACCGTGGGCATCTCAGACGAGGCCACAGGACGGGACGGAGGCTCTCAGCCCCTGGTCTCCATGAACCCCATGACCGACGCACTGGTATCCACCGGAAACGTCTCCCAGCTCTACGAACTGGAGCCAATGGAGGTCATAGGAGAGCTTGAGGCCCTGGCGAGGGACGGAAACTCCGGCGGCTGGGAAGGCTCTATCCACGAGGACGGATCGGTCACGATGGAAAACAACGGCATGTTCTGCTGCAACCACATCAGCGGCTTCTCTAAGAAGACCTGTGCTGACTTTTAGGGGTGAAAGACATGACTAAAAAAGCGATTCACTACATTAACCAGTTCTTCGGCCAGGTGGGAGGAGAGGAAGCGGCAGACTCAAAGCCGGTGTTCCACACAGACCTGGTTGGCTGCTCCAACATGCTCAACCAGATGATGCCAGACGTGGAGGTCACCCACACCATAGTCTGCGGCGACAACTATGTAACAAACCACACCGATGCCGCCTTGGAGGAGATCCTGGGCTGGCTTGAAAAGCAGGAGTTCGACCTGTTCTTCGCGGGCCCCGCTTTCATGGCAGGTCGTTACGGTGTAGGTTGTGGACTGGTCTGCAAGGCCGTGAAAGAGCGTTTTGACGTGCCGGTAATAACCTCCATGAACGAGGAGAACCCCGGGGTCGAGCAGTTCAAGACCGAGGCCTACGTCTTCCAGGGCGGCAGAAAAGCCACCTTCATGAAAGACGACATGGGTAAAATGGCGGCCTTCGCCCAGAAGATAGTCAAGGGCGAGGAGCTGAAGCCAGCCGCAGAGGAAGGTTATTTCCCAAGAGGCGTTCGCTTCGAGATCCCCCATCCCGAGGGAACCATGGCCGCAGACAGGGTCATCGACATGCTGGTGAAGAAGCTCAAGGGCGAGAAGTTCCAGTCCGAGCTGGTCATACCCAAGATGGACAAGATCCCTCCCGCTCCGGCGGTCAAGGACCTGAGCAAGATAAAGATAGCCCTGGTATCCTCCAGTGGGGTCGTGCCGGTGGAGAACCCGGACAGGATCCAGTCCGCCTCCGCCACAAAGTGGGGCAAATACGACATATCCGAGCTGGATAAACTTCCTGAAGGCGTCTTCAAGACGATCCACGCCGGGTTCGACCCAGCGGCCATGTGCGCCGTTCCGGATAGAGGTATACCTGTCGACGCCATGAGGTTCTGGGAGAAAGAGGGCAAGTTCGCCAAGCTTCACGATTACTTCTACGTCACGGTCGGAACCGGAACCACCCAGGCCTACGCGGCCAAGTTCGGAAGAGAGATCGCCGCGGACCTGAAAGAGGCCGGAGTTGACGCGGTTGTCCTGACCTCAACCTGAGGAACCTGCACTCGTTGCGGTGCAACGATGGGAAAAGAGATAGAGAGAGCCGGATTCCCCGTAGTGGTTATGTGTAACCTCATAGACGTCGCCAAGACAGTAGGGTCCAACAGGATGGTCCAGACCGTCTCGGTCCCCTACCCCCTGGGGGACCCAGACATGAGCCCCGAGGACGACTGGGCACTGAGAAAACACCGTGTAGAGGTCGCCCTTAACTCTCTGGCCACCGAGGTGGACGAGCCCACGGTCTTCCCGACGAAGATCTAGAGGTCTCAGGGAGGGGCTTATGCCCCTCCCTTTTTTAGGCTACACATACCAACACAGGAGGATTGGAGAGAATGAATTCAAATAAAAACAATTCGGTATTCATAATATCCATGGGCATAACCTTGGCAGTGGTCCTCTGGGGCCTTGTGGCTCCGGATAACTTCGGCGCCTTCGCTGGATACATGTTCAACGTCCTTACCGACAAATTTGGGTGGGGCTATTTGCTGTCGATGAACATCTTCGTTATATTCTGCCTGTTTATAGCCTCCAGCCGCTTCGGTAAGGTCAAACTTGGCCCCAATGACTCAAAACCCGAGTTCGGCAACATATCGTGGTTTGCGATGCTCTTCTCCGCAGGCATGGGGGTCGGACTCGTGTTCTACGGGGCAGCAGAGCCCATCTATCACTTCGGCTCGACCCCCTTCGGTGCGGAACCAGGGTCGATCCAGGCAGCAAGGGACGCCATGAGGATATCCTTCTTCCACTGGGGACTCCACCCATGGGCCGGATACTCTGTCATAGCCCTGGCACTGGCCTTCTTCCAGTTCCGCAAGAACTCCCCTGGACTTATCAGCAGCGTGTTTCTCCCCCTTGTAGGTGAAAAGGGCATAAACGGCCCATTCGGCAAAATCGTGGACATACTGGCGATCTTCGCTACCCTCGCAGGGATAACGACCTCTCTGGGACTGGGGACGCTACAGCTCAGCAGCGGCCTGAGCCACGTATTTGGGGTTCCCAAGACCCTGTTCGTCCAGATCACCATAATCGCCGTTCTAGCGGTTCTCTACACCGGCTCGGCGGTCCTCGGAATCGAGAAGGGGATCAAAAAGGTGGCAGACTTCAACCTGCTCGTCTGCGGCATCCTCATGCTAGGGCTATTCCTGGTAGGGCCAACCCTAGCGATCGTCGAATCCCTCATGACCGGGATCGGCGATTACCTCTCAAACGTTGTATCTGAAAGTTTCACCATGGCCCCCTACGGAGGGGAATACAAGTCCTTCCTTGCCAGCTGGTCGCTGTACTACTGGGCATGGTGGATAGCCTGGGCTCCTTTCGTGGGATCCTTCGTGGCCCGCATATCCAGGGGTAGGACCATCAGGGAGTTCGTGGCAGGAGTTCTGATAGTTCCTGCTCTTGGAAGTTTCACCTGGTTCGCCATATTTGGAACGTCCGCCCTCGACCTGGAGATAACCAAGGGTATCTCCATATCCCAGAAGATACTGGCCGACATGTCAACTGGTGTTTTTGAACTGTACTCCAACTACGCCATGGGAACTGTCATGTCGATATTGATGGTGGTCTTAATCACCACCTTCTTCGTCACCTCCGCAAACTCAGGGACCTTCGTCCTGTCCATGTACTCGACCCACGGCGACCTAAACCCACCCAAGAACAAGATGGCTGTTTGGGGAGCTCTCATGGCGGTACTGGCTGTGGTGCTGCTGGCCACAGGAGGACTTCAGAACCTCCAGACCATATCCCTGGCCGCGGCCCCTCCTTTCTCGATAATAATGGTCCTGGCCTGCTATTGCCTCTATAAAGGCCTTCTCCTTGAGGAAGCGGAGGGAAAAATCTAGCCACGGGGTGATCTTTATTCCGTTTTGGTGTAGAATCTAGCCATGTCCTAAACAGAAGGGAATATGTATCTTCTGAATATTATCTGGGAGGTTTGTGACATGGCTGGAGTAAACACTAAGGATTTCTGCAAGATGATGAAGGGAGAGGGGACCTTTCTCCTCGACGTACAGAGCCCGGAGGACTACGCTGAGGCCCACGTAAAGGACTCTTTCAACATCCCCGCCGAGGACGTGGCGGACTGCACCGACGATCTGCCCACAGACGAGAAAATTTTGGTGATCTGCAAAGACGGCGAGGCAGCCCCTGCGGTAGTGGAGACCCTCAAGGGCAAGGGATTTGACGCCGAGTACCTGGAGGGCGGCATAGAGAAGGGCTGGAAGGCTTTCAGGCTCCCAACAGCCCACGCCTGTGCCACCTGAGGCTAAATAAATAAAAACCTCCGTGAGAGGGTAAAAGTTATAGTATCAATCACCATTTCTCCAGGATATATATTATAATTAGAGCTATAACCGAGAGGGGTTGGGGAAAGCCTGGCCCCTCTTGTCGTGAGATCCAAAAGACATTTCGAGGAGGTCGTTTTCTGTCATGTCAAGAGTCGCTATTAAAGGTTATTCCTACTGTCTCCAGCATACCCCTGAGCTGGGTCTCCACTACGGCAACACCCCCCACTGCGAACACGTATCGCTAGGTGAGACCGAATTTCTCAAGAAGCTCCCCGAGCACGTCCAGACCTACGAGGAAGCCAAGAGCTACGCCCCCAACATGACCTACATAGGGGCCATGGAATTGGATCAGCTTGAGAGCCAGGCAACCCCGATGTACAGCAACCGCATAGCCGGAGCCGACAGGTTCGGCAAATACGGCGAGATCACCCCCGAGGACGAGTTCCTGGGCCTGATCGATATATGCGACGTTTTC
Source organism: uncultured Synergistaceae bacterium (assembly GCA_964395085.1). Taxonomy (GTDB): domain Bacteria; phylum Synergistota; class Synergistia; order Synergistales; family Dethiosulfovibrionaceae; genus Dethiosulfovibrio. The sequence continues at coordinate 2,391 of CAYNAN010000094.1, read as the reverse complement.
GACCTGGTATGGCTCGAGAAGGGATTCTCCGCCTCCGTCCGTGAAAAGCTCTCCTCCCACAAGTTGATCACCGAGTCCATGCTTGGCAAGCTTGAGGCAGGAAGAGACCTTGCTGAGATAGAGAAGGAGTGCGACGAGAAGCACGGCGGGCTCCCCTTCTACTTCGGTGGCAAGATGGTGGGATGCGTGAGAAGAGGCCACGAGACCGACGTTAACCTCAGCGCCCATACCCTTCTGGAGAACCTCGCCAACAAGGCCAGCGCGGTGCTATCCATGATGCACCTACTGAACAACACCGGTCTTAAGCCTGAGGAGGTCGATTTCGTCATAGAGTGCTCCGAGGAGGCAGCCGGAGATATGTCCCAAAGGGGCGGCGGCAACTTCGCCAAGGCCATCGCCGAGGTCGTAGGATGCGTCAACGCCAGCGGATGCGACGTCAGAGGGTTCTGCGCCGGGCCGGTCAACGCCATGATAGCCGGCGCCTCCCAGGTGGCCGCCGGAACCAGGTCCAACGTGGTGGTCATAGCTGGAGGAGCTGTCCCCAAGCTCTACATGAATAGCAAAGACCACGTAAAGAAGGACATGCCCGCCCTTGAGGACTGCATGGGCAGCTTCGCCGTGCTGATCACCCCCAGCGACGGGAAGACCCCCGAGATGAGGCTTGACGCCATAGGCAAGCACACCGTCGGAGCAGGCGCGTCCCCTCAGGCCGTCACTCAGGCGCTGACCCTTGACCCGCTTCAGAAGGTTGGCCTCTCCCTAGCGGACGTGGACAAATTCGGCCCTGAGCTTCACATCCCGGAGATAACCCTCCCAGCGGGAGCCGGTGACGTGCCTCTGGCCAACATAAAGATGATCGCTGCCCTCGCCGTCATGAAGAAGGCCATAGAGAAGGCGGACATGCTCAACTTCGTCAAGGAGAAGGGCCTCCCGGGCTTCGCCCACACCCAGGGACATATCCCTGCTGGAGTGCCATTCATAGGCCCAGCCTGCGACTGGATCAAAGAGGGAAAGATCAAAAGAGCCATGATCATAGGAAAGGGAAGCCTCTTCCTTGCACGCCTCACCAACCTAGCGGACGGAGCGTCCTTCCTCCTCGAGCCTGCTGCACCAGCACAGGCCACAGTCAGCAAGGACGACGTGAAGACCATCCTCATGGAGGCCCTCTCCGAGATCTCCGCCTCCTTGACGAAATAACGGAGGTATACCGATGTCTGACGTCAAGAAACTCATAGGGGATGCCCTGGCCGAGATAGTGGATTCGGCGAAAACAGGCGGACCTAGGGTAAAGGTGGGACTGATGGCCTCCGGCAGCGAGCACGGACCGGAGGAGCTTGCCAGAAGCGGCAGACTGGCACAGCAACAGAACCAGGGGGTCCAGGTCGTAATGATAGGACCCAAGGTAGAGGGATACGACGACCTTCAGTGGATCGAGACCGATCCATGCGATGCCGACATAGCCAAGGCCATGGAGACAGCCCTGTCCGACGGCACCATCTCGGGAGCAGTGGCACTCCACTACCCCTTCCCCATGGGAGTCACCACCATAGGCAGGGTACTGACCCCGGCTAAGGGCAAGGACATGATAGTCGCCTCCTCCACCGGAACCTCCGCCATCAACAGGGTCGAGGCCATGATCAGAAACGCCATCTACGGGATTGCCGTGGCAAAGGCCATGGGCAAGGCCAACCCAACGGTCGGCATTCTTAACGTTGAGGGAGCGCAGCTGGTCTTCAAGGCACTCTCCAAACTGAAGGGTAAGGGATACGACATCTCCTTCGGCGAAAGCCTAAGGGCCGACGGTGGTTCGGTCCTCAGGGGCAACGACATCCTTGCCGGCGCTGTAGACGTATGCGTATGCGACACCCTCACAGGCAACGTCCTGATGAAGATGTTCTCCTCCTTCAACACAGGGGGATCCTACGAGGCCCTTGGATGGGGCTACGGCCCCTCTACCGGCGAGGGATGGGACAAGGTTATCTCCATCATATCCAGAGCCTCCGGAGCCCCCGTTGTTGCCAACGCTGTGGCCTACACCGCATCGGTGGCGAAGGGCGGCCTACCTCAGATGGTAGCATCAGAGGTAGCCTCCGCCAAAAAGGCTGGCCTGGACGAGATAATCCAGGGAGTCCTTCCAAAACCCGAGTGCTCCCAGGAGGTAACAGCTCCTCCAGCGGAGCCCACCGACGAGGAGATCCACGGCGTGGACGTCCTCTCCATAGAGGACGCTGTGAGAGAACTCTGGAAGAACAACATCTACGCCGAGTCGTCCATGGGATGCACCGGCCCGGTGGTCAAGCTTCCCGGTAAGCACATGGCAAAGGCAAAAGAGCTTCTGGCCACAGCTGGATACCTGTAAGGCCAAAAAGTAAATATAGACACGAAAAGAGG
>CAYNAN010000093.1:0-8365 GCA_964395085.1 uncultured Synergistaceae bacterium | reverse complement strand
CCACAGTGTCGTTATACTTATACACCGGATAGCAGGCCACCAGAGCCTCTTGGCCCTCCAAAATCGAAACCCCCGAAAAACTACCGTCGTCCCTTGCCCCTATAAAAAACCGCTCCGATCGTACCGAGTCCCCAAAACGGAACTCATCAGGTGCCCTTGCTATAACGGTACCGTCGGTGTCTATAAACAATATCGAACTAACCGACTTGGAAAACGCCTTCCCCCAGTCCGAAAGGACATCGTTGTTCATGCCCTCTATGGCTTCGTGGATGTCCCTCGGTCGCGATAGGTTTATGGACAGCTGGATCAAATGCTCCAAATTGTGGACGAGCCCCCTGCGAACTAGCTCTGCGGACCTCTCCCTTTCAGCTAGACGGGAATTGGCATAATCTTTTATAACAACGTTAAGAAAAATGCCGTAAGTCAGGCTGAGAATCCCGAAGGAGAACATCACTATTATCAGGATACCGCCCTTAAGAGATCGAGCCCTAGATATCAGCATTTATGACCTCTTCCGCCCTGTCGTAGAAGGATTCGTCAAATACCCCGAACCCTAACGCCCCCCAACCTAGAGCTTTTCGAACCGTTTCGAATCCACCATAGTCAGGAGGTAACTGAACCAACGCTTTACGATAAAGCTCCACCTTATCGGGGGGAAAGCTTCTGCTAGCCACCACTAGATCGTGAGGGATAGGCTCGGAGACGACCAGGACATCGAATACATCTCCAAAGCTTTCAACCGCATTACGGTACATACCCTGAGATATGGCCCCTGCGTCTACGGATCCAGCGATCAATGACTTCACGACCCGATCGTGGCGGTTGAGATAGAAGACCTTCCCGAAGAAAGCGGATGGATCTATCCCCATCTTTCTTAAAGCCTGTTTAGCATACACAGAGGAGGTGGAATCTCTGCTGACAAAGGCGAAAGTACCGCCCTCAATATCCTTGATCGAGGAAAATCCACGATCCTTCAAGGAGACTATATAGGAGCGATAATAGCCGGACACAGAGCCGTCCTCATCGTCTTTTTCCAAAAAAGTCCCTACGTACTTTAAATAAGAGACGTCTCTTTTTAATTTTATATAGCCTACGGTATTGAGGCAGGCCAGATCCACAGAGCCCTCTCTCATTCGGATCAGCAGTTCCTCGTAATCCTTGGTGACCACCACGGAAAAATCGTCTCCCGTGGCCTGAGTAAGATACCCCGAAAGCCAGGAAAGGGCCTCGTGGAGTTTTTCGGGATCCGAGCTGGGGAGAACCCCAAAGACGTAGCTTGCCCCCATGCAGACCTGTGACAGACATAAAAAGACAAAAAAACAGGAGAGCGTAAAGATTAGAGCATGTTTTTTCATGGGGCACACGACCTAAAACAGGGACAGTGCCACTTTTACGACGACCTTGTGGACCGGGCTCGGGTCGCCCCAGGCCCTCAGTGGACAGTGGAGGTCCGAGGGAAAGAACACCGCGTAGGACCCTGAGGACATATGGATCCAGCAGGGAGATTGAGGGACAGGAAAGAAGAAACAGTCCTCTCCCTCTTTTGACAGGTAATCCCTGGTTCCATCGTCGGGGGCCCAGCCTATAAGCTCGTCCCCTCCTATAACGTACTGGATATCGGCATACCGTTTATGGGCCTCCCAGCGGCCGTCGGCCACTGGAGAGGTCTGTGACCTTGAGAATATGGCGAAAAGGTCGTCGCCGTCTATATCAACCCTGCCTATCGGCTGGGAGGACAGGTCGGTCTCCGCCAAAAAGGTAAGTCCCCTCACTATAGGGGGCGGTAGATAGACCCTGTCGAAATCAAAGGAAATCCTATTGCTGCATATCATATTTTTACCCTCGCTCCATCGATTAGATTTTGTGGCCATCCATGACCTAACCTATCTCTACCCTATCCCTTCCCAGTTCTTTAGCCCTGTACATAGCCCGATCGGCCCTGGCGATAACATCGTCCATCGAGCTGTCCTCTTGGTTTATCTGGGTGACACCTATGCTTACCGTGAACGATACCAGCCCATTGTCGGTCGATATAGGTCGATCCTTTATCGATTTTCTGACCCTCTCGGCGAAACAGCCGGCTCCTGCTAAGGGGGTATCGCTTAAAAATATGAGGAACTCTTCACCACCTATTCTACCAGGTAGGTCGCATTCCCTGACAGATCCGGCGAGGAGCCCTCCCAAGCCAGCCAACACCTGATCGCCCACGTTGTGCCCGTAAGTATCGTTTATGGACTTGAAGCGGTCGATATCCAGCATAAGCAGAGAGCCAACGCTTCCGTAACGACGAATTCGAGCCATCTCCGACTTCAACCTCTCCATAAAGCTCCTTCTGTTGGCCAACCCAGTCAGAAAATCTGTCGTGGCCTCCATAGTAAGGGCCTTTTCGACCTCCTCCCTGCGAGAGATCTCCTGCTTGAGGCCGTCCATAGCCTGTCGCATCCTGTTGGCCATATCGTTGAAGGTCCCTATGAGCATGGACACCTCGGAGAACCTGCTCGAAAAGACGACAGGATCCACCTTGCTGTCCTTGCTCATCACCGAGATAGCCCTCTCCATAAGATTTAGGGGGGCGATTATCCCCCTTGATACGACAAGGGCCAGCAGCACGGCAAAGGATATAAGCCCCAGCGAAAAGCCCAAAAAGGTGCTCCGATTGACCATTATTCCAGGAGCCAGTTCCTTCTCAGGAATCACCACCGCCACTATCCAGTCAAACCCCTTGTCCTCGGCAAGAGGGCTTACCTGGAGAAACATCCTTTCCCCATTTCCCTTGATCTCGAACATCTCCATGTCCTTTATAGATCCCCATCCTCCAGAGGATTCCACCGCTCTCGTTGCCTCCTGAACCAGCGGATGGGGATAGGAAGTAGCGTCGTGTCGGCTCACGACGACTCCCTCGCTGGAGGGTATGAGCAAGGGTATTGAGGCAGACGAGGCTATCATCCTGCCTGATCTGTCGACCACGAAGGACACCGAAGAGCTGCCCAAGTTTATCCAACGCAAAAAAGACGACATCCTGGATAGAAACAGGTCCGTCGCCATAACCCCGACAGGTTCGCCATCCGGGCCGTAAACAGGATGACTGGCGGATAGGGACATATCTTGACCGGAGAATATAACGTAGACATCGCTCCACACCGGGACACCGGATCTAATGGCGTTTACGAACCAAGGCCTGGTTCTGGCGTCAAAATTCGGGAAAGAGGACAGGAGCTCACCCCTGTTGCCATTATCGTCCAGGGCTATCTTTCGAAAGGTGCCGGCCTTAAATCCATCCGTCTCTATGACGTACATCTCGCCGGATTCCTCTCGCCCTCCGTTGGCCAAGCCTCCATACACGTTTCCAAAGTATACGCTGGAGACGCAGGGAAAAAGTTCGACCTCTGCCTTGAAAAGCTCCTCCAAAGAGGATGGGTCATATGGATCTAGAGTTCCTTGCTCCATCAAGGAGGCGTTTATCCTGTTTATCGTCATCGGATAGGATAGAAACTCGTCCACATAATCCCTTATCTTGTAGGTCATGTCGGACCTTACATGGCGCGCAAACCGCTCCACAGCCCTATGCCCTGCCACGTAGGCCACGATTCCGGCCACAGCGGAGGATAGCAAGCACACCGCGATAAAGGACCCTATAATAGTTCTATGAAGGGATATTTCTCTGCCTCTTTTACCGTACATACTACCCCTCCTCCCAGCTCTGGATTATTTATCGGACTATTGCACTGATTCGTTTATTCCATAACCAGTATAGGGGATTTTCTCTTGAGGCGAAACAAAAATTGAGACGGATTATCAAACGCTATGTAGATTCTGGCCCTCTAGGTCAGCCCACTAAGACGAATAGGAGGACCTCCACAGAGGTCCTCCTATTTGTGCTATCGATTATCCATGGAGCAAAGGCCTAACAGACCGTTCCGCCGACCTTTTTGTGGTCCTCGTCCACGGTGACAGCTGCGGCCAAGGCGGCCTCCAGCCCACGGACAATACAGTCCAGGGACATGCTGGGCTGTCCCCCTAACCTGGCGGCCTGTTCTGGCAGATAGGGGATATGTATAAATCCTCCCTTTCTACGGTTGCCCTCCTGGGCCAGTATGTGCATGAGGCCGTAGAACACGTGGTTGCAGACGAAGGTTCCGGCGGAGTTTGAGACCGATGCCGGAACGCCCGCCTCCTTAATCGCCGACACCATGGCCTTTATGGGTAGGGTGGACCAGTAGGCGGTTGCCCCCTCGGTCTCTATGGCCTCGTCCACCGGCTGGTTGCCGTCGTTGTCCTTTATACGGTAGTCGTCGACGTTGATGGCGACCCTCTCAGGGGTTATGTCGAACCGTCCCCCTGCCTGACCTATGGATACCACTATGTCGGGGTCCAACCTGGCGATGGCCCCCTTCAGCGCCTCCAACGACCTCCAGCGGGCCGTGGGAAGCTCGCACACCGAGATGGAAGCCCCTGCGACGGTCCGACCGTCCAGACTCTTGACCGCCTCCAGGGCCGGGTTGACAGGCTCTCCTCCAAATGGATCAAATCCGGTAAGAAGTATTCTCATAGTTTAACCTCCTAAAAAGCCAGGAAATACATCAAGGCGATATTGATACAGAGCATAGGGATGGCCGTGGCCACCTGGGCCTTTATGACGCCGTTTTTGTCCCCCATCTCAAGAAGCGCCGCAGGGACCACGTTGAAGTTGGCCGCCATGGGGGTCATCAAGGTTCCGCAGTAGCCCGAGAGCATACCTATCACCCCAGCAATGGCGGGGTTGGCCCCGTGCATAACCACCACGAGGGGAATGCCTATTCCGGTCGTGATGACGGCAAAGGCGGCGAAGGCGTTGCCCATTATCATGGTGAAAAGGGCCATTCCGACGCAGTAGGCCACCACAGTGGCAAGAGCGCTGCCGGTTGGGACCACAGAAGAGACCATCTGGGCGATAACCCCTCCGACCCCAGCCTTATCGAACAGAAAGCCCAGGGCCGCCAGGAACTGGGAGAGTATTACCGCCCAGCCTATGGCGTCTATCAGCCGTCTTCCCTCGTTGACCGACCTGCCAAGGCCGTCCTTCGTCAGCACCATAACTGCCACAAGGCCAGCGATGGAGCCCAACCCCAGGCCTACCAGAGCCCCAAGGGACGTGAACTTGGCCACCAGAAAGGTGACGATAGGAATCACCAAGGTGGGCAGAAAAAGGCTGTTGCCAAACCTGTCCGCCTGTCGTCTCTTCTCTTCCTTGGAGGCCTCCCCGTAGGAGCCCAACCCCAGGCACTTGCAGCTGGCTATCAGGGCCATTACCACCACCATAGCCCCGATTATTCCGCTGGGTATGGCCTTTCCGAACAGGAAGGTAACGGCGTAGAGAGCCCAAAATAACGCCGTCCCGATCCTCTTGCCGTTGCTCCTGTCCGTTAGGGACCTTAGGGCGAAGACCATCAGCAAAAGGCCGGTTACCATATACATGTGATCCAGGGTTATCTTCATCTCCGCTCCTCCTCTCCCTTGAGGCTCAGTTTTTTCATCCTAGCGTCGAACATGGTGTATCTGACCGCGGCAAGGAGGAAGGCCGCCACAGCGGTGGGCACGGCGTAGAGAGCCATGGTCAACAGATCTACCGAATATCCCGCCTGGTCCATGACTCCTTTTATGAGCAAAAGCCCACCTGCGGCTATGAAGATGAGCTGGCCGAAAAAGTTTCCGTAGTTCTCCGCAGCTGCCGCCATGCTCCTTATCTCGTCAAGGACGTACTGAGGAAGCTCCCTTCCCTTAGCCACCGCCCCCTCAGCCATTGGAGATATGATGGGCCGTATAAACGTGGGGTGTCCCCCAAGCTGTAGCCCGACGGCGCTGGTGGCCTGACGGAAGAGCATGTAGAGCAACATTATCCTTCCGGCAGTGGCTCCCTTGAGCTTCATTATGAAAAGCTCCGCCTGCTCCCTCAGACCATGGCGTTCCAGAAGACCGATAACCGGCAGGGTCAGTATGAATAAAGACATATACCGGTTTGTGACGAAAGCGGTCCCTATTGCCTCCAGGATCTCGTAGGGCCCCATCCCACCGGCCAGGCCAGAGGAGAACCCAGCGACGATCACCACCAACAGCGGGTTGAGCCTAAGCCCCAGCCCCACTATCACTACCAAAACACCTACCAACCTTATCATTTCCTATCCCCTTTCGATCCCGACGGCCCCATCACTGGGCCCTGTCGGTGTACTTTGCTAAACCCTCCATATCCTTTATGACGATCTTTTTATTGGCCCTCTCCAGCAGTCCCTCGTCGAAAAACGACTTGAGTATCCTGGCGATGGTCACCCTTGAACAACCGACGTTATAGGCCAGCTCGCTCTGGGTTAGGGCTGTGGTTATCATGCCCTCAGTCATATCGACATCCCTGGTGTCGGAGCAGGCGGAAAGCCGTATCAGGGCGTCGGCGACCCTCCCGGTGGAGTCGTTGAAGACGTTGTTCGCGAGCTGGAGAGCCACTATGCGAAACTTCCTGGTCATGCTGTGTATAAAATAGAGGTAAGCGCCGGGGTTTCTGCACAGCTCCTCATCCAGTATGGACCTGCTGACGTAGGACACAGACGACGGCTCCTTGGCGTAGAGGACGTAGTTTAAGGAGCCTCCGTCCATCAGGTTCATCTCCCCAAACAGCTCCCCAGGCCTCAGGAAGTAAAGCAGCTTTTCTCTGCCGGAGACGCTTATCATGGCCTTGGAGACCTTTCCCTCCACAACGATACCGAAGGAATCCCCAGGATTAGCCGGGGAGATAACGTCGTTTCTGTCATAACTCTTAACTGTACCCCTTGCAGCGAGTACATCTATAAAGAACGTCCTCATCTCGTTTTGTTTTTTCTCGTCAAACACGTCGGAGTAATAGGAACCGCCTATAGACATGATTTTCCTCCTCTACTGCCACACAGGAGATTCAAAAACATATACATAATTATAAACAACACTTCCTAGCAAAATCTGTAGTCTGGGATACAAAAAGAGGGCTCTCTTGAGATAGAGACCCCTCGATGATCTCGGATGCCGCATAGGAGCGAACGATTTAAAAAGCCCCCCAGCCTGACACAACCTCACCGACGATGGTCTCGGCGGTCTCACGATTTAAGGGCATGACCCTGCCGTGATAGGGAAAGTAAACCAGGTTGGACCAAAGCACCTCGAAGCCTCCCTTATCGTACTCCTCCGCCGTGGGCAGATAGCTGTTACAGCCGTTGGTGTAGCCGTTGAGAAACAAAAGTGACGACCCAGCCCGATCTTTTGCCTCCAGGGCAATTTTGCACATAGCCTCGTTGGCGATGCCGCACAGACAGCCATCTCCGATGAGGAAAAACTGGACCTCCACGTCGGAATACTGGCTTTTTACGCCACCCTCTATGAGCCTTCTCACCTCGTTCAGCCAGTTCGTCCCGTCCAGACCGGCCTCACGGCCTGCCTCCTCGGATATCTCCGTCGCTCGCTCAATGGGCGGCACGTCGGCCTTGCAGCGGCAGAAGATGGACTTGGCGATAACCCTCCTGACCGGCAGAGGATCAAGGCCGCCAAACACCGCCTCGACACCCTCGCAGATAGAATCGGCGGTCCGCTCCAGGGCCACCCTGCTCTGCTCGGTGTATTTGGCGACGTACTCCTCCGAAAAGCCCGCTTGAGCCGCCTCGTAACAGTGGACCTCCAGATATTCGGCGTTATCCTGCTGGAACCTGGGCCTTATATCCCCTGAGGCCCCCTGGACCATGAGGACCTTGCAGCCATACTTACTCTCCATCATATCCCTGGTCACGGCGAAGTAGTCCGAGGAGATAAGATAGTTGTCGCTGGAGAGTATGTTGGGATGGGCGGTCACCCTGAGAAGCACCGCCTTCAGCTCCGACGTAGAGGCATCGACGGCCTTCATGACGCCCAACCGACGGTCGAGGCTGTCGGGATCGCCCCTCCGGTTTAGACCTATATCGCACTCACCGACTCCCCACGCCACGAGCGCCGGCGACCATCCCGCCATGGCCTCCCTCACCGCTAGAACCGACTTATCGCAGACCGAACCGAAATAACTCGGCTCGACGGCGGCGTTAGGGGCGGAATGGGTATGGGAAAAACACACCATGACGTTCTCCCGTCTGCCCCCGATCTCCTCTGCCACCCTGTCCCTAAGGACGTTCGACAGCTCCACGGTAAAACCCAGGCTGTCGACGGTTACCAGGCAGGAAACGTCCTCCCCGTATCTCCACACCATAACCTGCAACCTAAGAGGATGAAGCACGCCTCTAGACCTGTTGTCTGGACGGTAGAAGCCGACCAACTCGACGGAATCCTTCGGCGTGATGTCCGCCTCGCCATAACCCATCCAAGCGGTATCGTTTATGTTCAT
>CAYNAN010000092.1:0-8443 GCA_964395085.1 uncultured Synergistaceae bacterium | reverse complement strand
ATAAGTGGGGGTAGTTCACATCGAAGGTATCTCCCTGAGAGATGGCAAAATTCGGCTTTTTCGTCGTATCGTGATATCTAGTGTGTGAGTAGATGTTGATCAATATTGACCTTTATTATGGCCCTCTTGTGATGTAAAATGATGTTGAGACAAAAAAACAGGGAGGGGTTTCACTTGAAGAAATTAGGTGTTTCGTTTGGCCCCAAAGGGGTGGAGGAGAAGGCTAGGAAGATATTCGGCGACGGAGTCGAGCTGGTCTGGATATCGGAGGAAAAGGACAGATCCAAGGCTATCGAGGGATGTGATTTGGTCCTTGGACAGTTTTTCTCAGAGAAGGAGTTTTCCGACGAAGACTGGGCGGCGTTGGAGCGGGTTTCCGCGGTCCATACCGTATCCGCAGGGGTTGACCAAGTCCCTATGGCACGTATAGGAAAGAATACCGATCTCTACGCCAACGTGGGAGGGTGGGCCCCTCCCATAGCGGAGCACGTCCTGGCAATGGCCCTATGTTGCTCCAGACGGCTGGTCCAGCAGACGAAGGACATGGCGGACGGTAATTTCAGGTATCTGGGCTATGGCCTCAAGACCCTCAAGGGCAAGGTTGCCCTGATAGTCGGCTACGGTGGAATTGGGAGGGAGACGGCCAAGACCCTTTCCTCTTTCGGGTTGGAGGTCCAAGGGGTCGGTAGGCGTTCTCCGATGGATCCCATCCTGTCCCGAGGATGGGCCATAGATGACCTTCCTTCGGCGGTGGGAGAGGCTGATCTGGTGGTGATATGCTTGCCTCTTAACTCGGTGACCAGTGGGCTGTTCGACAGGACCGTTCTGGCGGCGATGAAGGACGACGCTATATTGATCAATATAGCCAGGGCAGGCATAGTGGACGAGGTTGCACTCTACGACAGGCTCAAGACCTGTCCCGATTTCTTCGCTGCCCTGGACGTATGGTGGAACGAGCCCAGGGAAGGTGGGGAGTTCAAGACCAAGACCCCTCTGTTGGACCTGCCAAACGTGGTGGCGTCAGCCCACAACTCCAACCAGAACGAGATAGCGATGGAGCATGCCCTTGTGGTGGCGATGGAGAACTGCGCCAAAATTATCAAGGGGGAAAAGGCTCAGGGGCTGATAAACAAGGAGGAGTATCTCTAGCTGGCCGCTCCCTTTAGGGCCTTTCTCAGGGAGGCGATGTGGTGTCTCTCTCCGAACACCATTATCCTATCGCCTCCCATTATCCTCTGAGTTCCCTTGGGGTTGTATATAGCGTCTCCGTCCGGCCTCAGTATTGCCATTATGGTAACGTCGTAGACGTTTCTGAAGTTCGTCTCAATAAGATTTTTGCCCGCCATCGATGAATCCTGATCCACGGTGATGGTAGAGAAGTCCAGGTCCAGCTTCCTCGATAGCACAACCAGGTCCATTAGGTCAGCTACAGAGGGCTTTAGAGATGCCCTGACGAGGGATGCGGCGCCAGCCTCCACCGGATTTACGACCCGATCCACCCCGGCTTTTGCCAGGACTGGAACCGACTTAGTGTCGTTGGCCCTGGCCACTATCCTTATCGACTTGCTCATTGCCTTGGCGGTCAGTGCGACATAGACGGTCTCAGCGTCGCTGTCCAGCGTGACTATCATCCCCTTTGCCCTGGTCAATCCGGCCTTTTCAAGGGTCTCCTCCTCGCTAGCGTCGCCGAACACCATCGGTATTCCGTGCTCTCTGGCGTCAATAACCTTGTTCTCGTCCCTGTCTATCACGGCAAAGGGGACCTCCTCGTTTGCCATGAGTTCGGCCACCTGGCGTCCGTATCGCCCCAGACCGCATATTATCCAGTGATCTTCCATTTTGGCTATCCTCCTGTCGTGACCTTTTCCGAGCGAAGACCTCAAGTGATGGCTGAAGAAGTTTTGACTCACTATGCCGATGGCGTAACCAACCGTCCCCAGGCTCGCAGCTATAAGAAGGGCCAGAAAGAGCTTGTCCGTCCCGTCTATGTTCGGAGGGGCACCGTAGCCAACGGTCGATACGGTGGTAGCGGTGTAGAATATGGCGTCCACCCAGGAAAGCCCCAGGAAAAACCTCATCCCCAGCACACCTACTACGGTTACGGCGGATATCCAGCTTATGAGGTATCTGCTTTGTCTGTCCATGCCCATTTGCTTTGGGTATTTCTCCCCTTTCGTGTTGTAAAATAGTGTATCGATCTAAAAACGAGAAAGGCAGGGATTGACCTATGAGATGGACGGTCGCAACCTTTAACGTCAACTCCGTGAGAAGCCGTCTCCCCATACTGGAGAGATGGCTCAACCACAATAATAGCAAACCGGACGTCCTGTGTCTTCAGGAGACGAAAACCCAGGACGAGACCTTCCCAGCGCAGGCCTTTGTCGACATGGGATACAGAGTGTCGTTCCGTGGTCAAAAGAGCTATAACGGTGTCGCGATAGCCAGCCTGAAAGAGCCTGACGAGGTGCTGTTCGGCCTGGGAGACGACGGACAGTTTGACACCAGGGCTATATCGGCCCGTTTCGGCTCTATCTGGGTCGTCAACACCTACGTACCCCAGGGAAAATCCATCGACCACGATGACTACTCGGTAAAGCAGTCGTTCCTCCTTGCAGCTGGAGCGATGATATCCCGCATGATACTGGATGGTGGGGAGGTCGTCTGGGTCGGGGATATGAACGTCGCGCCGGACGAGATGGACGTCACCAACCCAAAGACCAAGTCGAACCACGTATGCTTCCACTCGAGGATAAGGGAGGTCTTCGACCAGGCCAGGTCTGGATTGGTCGATGTCTTCCGAAAGCATCGTCCCGATCCGGGGGAATTCTCCTTCTGGGACTACAGGGTAAAGGACGCGTTGGAGCGCAATATAGGGTGGAGGATCGATCACATCCTGTCGTCTCCCTCTTTGGCCGAGCGGTCATCTGACAGCTGGGTGGACAGGGAGCCAAGGTCATGGGAGAAGCCGTCGGACCACACCGCCGTCCTGGCGTCCTTTGAGGGGGAGCTTGAATGACCTCCAGGATAAGGGATCTCGGAATTGAGATAGGCAGGATGCCGACCGGACCGGGAAACACCGTCTGCGACGTGCCGGGGGTAAAGGTCGGACACGTAACCCTCGACGAGGGAAGGGTAAAGACCGGCGTGACAGCGGTGATCCCAGGGGAAGGCAACCCATTCAGGGAGAAGTTCATAGCAGCCTGTCACGTCATAAACGGTTTTGGAAAATCGGCAGGCCTGATCCAGATAGAGGAGCTTGGCACGTTGGAGACCCCTATAGTGCTGACGAACACCCTCTCGGTCGGAGACTGCCTCAGGGGACTGGTCCAGCACATGCTCCATGTCGATGAGGGTATCGGGAGTTCCACCGGCACGGTGAACTCGGTGGTGTGTGAGTGCAACGACGGATACTTAAACGACATAAGGGCCCTAAAGGTGGAGCCGTTTCACGTCCAGGAGGCCATAGAATCGGCATCGGTCCATTTCGGTATGGGGGACGTGGGAGCTGGCAAGGGGATGTCCTGTTATCAGCTGAAGGGCGGCATAGGAAGTGCCTCCAGAGTGGTCGAATCCGGTGGTAAAAGCTATATCGTGGGTGCTTTGGTCCTGTCCAACTTCGGTGAGATGGAGGACCTGATAGTGGACGGGGTCAAGGCTGGTCGTGAGATTCATCGAGCCCTATACCCGGAGCGGCTGAGGGAGCAGGGGTCCGTCATAGTTGTGCTGGCCACCGATGCCCCTATGACCTCCAGACAGCTGAAGAGGCTCTGTAAAAGGGCCTCGGTCGGGATAGTCCGTACCGGAGCCTACATAGGTCACGGTAGCGGTGAGATCGCGATAGCCTTTTCCACCTCCTGTCGTGTTCCACACGAATGTTCCGGCCACGTTCCCCTGTCTCCTGTCAGCGACGACGATGCCAACCGATTTTTCCGCGCCGTGGTCGAGGCAACTGAGGAGTCGGTACTGGATTCGATGGTCTGTTCCTCCACTGTGGAGGGTCGTGACGGCCACACAAGGAGGAGCCTGGCCGATTTTACTGAACTGTTTTTGAAGGGGTGTTGAAGTTGAACCTTAGTCAAATATTTGCCCCTGTGACGAAAAAATCCCCTGCCAAACTCAGGGATGGCAGGATTATATCGATGGTGCAGGGAGGATTTTGTCTGTGGAATCCCAACGCTCAGATAGCCATGAGACTTCCCCTTGGGGAGATGCTGGACAGAAAGCTGGAGTCTCTCTTGATATGTTCCCTCTCACAGTGGAATCCTCAGAGGGTGAGCTGCCCCGTCCCAGAGGGGGCCATGGCGGTGGCGGTGAGACAGATAAAGAGATCCTGTCAGCTTCCTCTACTGTTTGTAGAGCGCAGGGGCGATATATTGGAGTTCCAGGGATACGAACAGGAGGGAGATGACGGGGCATCTCAGGCTATGGCCGTCTTAAGGACCGTGGGGATAGCCCTCGCTGAATTGGGCCTGTCAGTTCGCAGGATCGACAGGATGGTGCGTAGTGGCGTCTTGTGTAGTTTGGTATCCAAGGGGGAGCTCGACGATTTAGGTGGGCAAGATGGCCTACTGTGTCCATCCTGCGGTTGGTGTGGCTCTCCCTCTGGAGCCATGGGGTTTGGAGGAAGCCCGTCGGACGAAAGGTCCGAGCTAGTCAAGGTCCACACCCCTGGGGTTGGAACCATAGAGGACCTGTGCCGTTTCCTATCGGTCGAGTCAAGAGGTACAGTCAAGACCATGTTTTTCTCCGACGACGGTGGAGCCCTCACCGCTGTGCTGATAAGGGGCGACAGAAAGGTGTCCCTGGACAAGCTCAGCCACTGGGAGGGCAAGGAGATGCACCCGGCGTCTGACCAGGAGCTTATGTCCACACTGGGGGCTCTGGTGGGATTTCTAGGCCCCATAGGCCTCCCTGCGGGGGTCAAACTTGTGGCCGATAGCTCGGTGGAGGGCATCGCCTGTGCCGTCATAGGGGCAAACGAGAGGGACTACCATATGATCGGGGCCTGTTGGGGCAGGGACTTCTCAGCTCCGGTGTTCGATTTTGCCCTGATGGAGCCTGGGGATCTATGCCCAATGTGTGGCGCGGTGCTGGTGGCTGGGGCCTTTAACCCCATCCTGTCGTTGGAGCTATGGAACGGTCCTGCGGACGAGGAGCCATCTCTGGTATACGTCGATGAGGCCAGAGTCAAGAGAAAGCCCTTCTCCTGGGTGCTTAAAGCTGACATGACCCAACTGGCGGCGTCCCTATTTAGAGAAGCGATGCTTCCTCCGTCCCTGTCCCCTTTCATCGCGATGATTTGTCCCGAGGGACCTGAAGACGTGGCCGATGCCATGTCACTGTGCTCTGAGATTAAGCGACAGGGATCGGACGTCCTTATGGACGACAGAGGGCTTGATCCCGCGAGATCAAGGGAGGATGGCGATCTAATGAGGATCCCCTACCACTGTATAGTGTCAGGGGAGTCGGTTCAGGTCAGGGACGGGCAAGGAGTGATCTCCACTACTACCTTAGATAACTTGAGGGTATCTCTAAAAACTCACCTTTGAGCCCCATCGGAGGGGCTACTCCGCCTTTGGCATGTCAATTATACGGGCTCAAATGGGCTTTGTCGGAACGATCTCTCCGAGGGGCAGCGTTTTTAGAGATTCCCTTGGTCAAACGATTTTTCGTCTTCAAAAGACAAAATTGGAATAGGGGACTAGGATTTTTCGTCTTATCGGTTATAATAATAGGACGAAGGTCAGTACAGGTCTTGAGACCTTGCGGTCATAAAAGCCGGAGGAGGTGAAGACATGGGCAAATTAGCTGGAAAGAAACTGATCCTTCTTGGCGAGAGAGACGGAGTACCCGCTCCCGCCATGGAGGCTTGCTTTAAGGACAGTGGCGCAGAGGTGATCTTTTCCGTTACCGAGTGCTTCGTCTGAACGGCGGCAGGAGCGATGGACCTGCAGAACCAGCAGCGCGTCAAAGACGCTGCTGAGAAGTACGATCCCGCGGATATAGTGGTCGTACTGGGATCCTCCGACGCGGAAGGCGCAGAGATATACGCCGAGACCGTGTGCAACGGAGACCCAACCTATGCAGGGCCCCTCGCCGGCGTCCCGTTGGGAATTGCCGTTTACGATATTTTCGAGCAGGATATTCGTGACGAGGCCGATCCTGAGGAGTGGGAGAACCAGATCAGCATGATGGAGATGGTTCTTGACCCCGAGGCTCTCTCTGAGGCGGTAAAGGGCATCAGAGAGCAGTACTCCAAGTTCACCCTCTAGTCTGAGCTTTCAGAACGAAAAAAACAGGCAGGAGACCGACGGTCTCCTGCCTGTTTTTTCTGCTTTCTTTTGTCATGATAAAAGGATGAACGGAACATCAAAAATGATTCGATTTGCCCCTTGATAGGTAGCCTTTTTGCCTATTTTATAGCAATTTTATAGGATATGATTATCGAATCTGGGAGGTGTTCCGTCTATGAGCATAAAGGGGAAGTTTTTATCCATGTTTGGGGCCGTTGCCTTGGTGGTATTGATCATGACTCTGATCACGTATAATCGGAGCAGCGATATACTGACCGAACAGGTTCTGGCGGTCGGGATGGAGACGGTGTCGACCTCATCCACCGCCTTGGACGAATATATAGCTAAGATAACGGCGGTGGTGGACAGTTGCTCCTTGACCATAAGCTCGCTGTGGTACGATAGCTCCAACAGGGGTCAGTCTCCAATGGAGGATCTGATGGTGAAGATGACCGAGTTGAACAAAAAACTGGGTATCCTGTCGGTCTATTTCGGATCGGAGAGGGATGGGGCCTTTTCCGAGGGGCTTCGGGTTAAACTCGGCAGCGATTTTGATCCAAGAAAGAGGTCCTGGTATCTGAACGCGGTAAAAAATCCAGGAAAGGTTATAGTCACCGAGCCCTACCCCAGCGCCGACACCGGAAAGCCCCTGTTCTCGTTGGCTAAGGCCGTCTTTGACGGAGAGGGTCAGCTGGTCGGGGTCTTCGGCGCCGACGTTGCTATGGAGGCCATGACGAATTTCGCCGCTGGACTAAGGATACTGGGCGATGGGTATGCCCTTCTCGTAAGCCCAGAGGGAATGGTTATCGTCGGTGCAGACGATAAGGATACCATGAAGCTTAACGTTCTCCATAGTTCGATGCCTGAATCAGTCAGAAAGATGGGAGAGAAGATGACGTCCGGTGGATCGGGCTATATGGTCGTGGACGATAGGGGCGACCCCTCGTGGGCTTTCTACAGTTCAACTCTGTCGGGACTCTCCATCGCGGTGGTATACCCCAACTCGGCCGTCTCAGAGCTGGTCAACAGTCTGACTTATCGTCTACTGCTGGTATCCTTGATCTCGGTTATAGCCATAGCTCTTGCGATAGCCATGGCTTACAGGGGGATAGACCTTCCTCTGAGGTTGGCCTCCTCAATGGTAGACAGAGTTGGAGAGGGGGATCTCTCGGTCGACCTTCAATCGGTCGGATACGATAACGATGATCCTCTAGGTGCAATGATAAAGGCCTTAGCCCGAATGGTCGACGGACTAAGGGACACTGTGAGGGGAATTCACTCCCAGAGCGAGATGATCGCCGTGAGCGCTGAGGGGCTTTCATCGCTCAGCGAACAGTCCAGTGGCGGGTCCGAGAGGGTCCTGCGATCCATCATGGAGATATCCTCCCTGGCGGAGGAGAACTCGGCTGCGCTTGAGCAGACTAACGCCGGTGTCGAGGAGGTGTCGTCCAGCACGACCCTGGTCGCCGATTCATCCGTTAAGGGAGCGGAGGCAGCCGATTCTGCCTCTCGGATCTCACAGGAGGCTGTGGCGATGGTCGTCCATGTAATCAGCGGTATAAAAGAGGTCGAGTTAAAGACGAAGCGAGCCATAGATACCATGACCACACTGGAGGTCTCGGTGCAGTCCATCTCTGGCTTTATCGACACCATAAACTCCATAGCGGATCAGACCAACCTTCTTGCCCTAAACGCAGCCATAGAGGCCGCGAGGGCAGGAGAGGCGGGGAGAGGCTTTGCCGTGGTCGCCGAGGAGGTCCGTAAGCTGGCGGAGGAATCAGCCCAAGCGTCCGGCCGTATAGGGACCCTAATAGGGGAGCTTCAGTCCAAGACCAAAGAGACGGCTTCCATCAACAGAGAGTCGGAGGCCGTCATGGAGCGGACCATGATAGACGCCGATGGGGCCAGGCAGGGATTGGACGAGGTGCTCAGACAGATGACGCTGCTCAACGAATCGATGCAGAATATAGCCGCCTCAGCTGAGGAGCAGTCCGCGTCTACTGGGGAGATCGCCAGCGCCGTGGATATGGCTTCTCGATCGACCCAGGAGATGGCCGTCAAGGTTGGATCGGTGAAGGAGGGGGCGGACAGCACCGTCAAGGTCGCAGAGCAGGTGGCCTCACAGGCAGAAAACCTCTCAGCCCTGGCTC
>CAYNAN010000091.1:2994-8533 GCA_964395085.1 uncultured Synergistaceae bacterium | reverse complement strand
AGCCTATGAGGGATCGAGGCCCTTGGCTCACAGCCACTATGATCGAATCGCAATCCATAAAGTCCTCCTCTCCACCCCTGGAGAACCGAACTCCCTTTCGATTTATGGACACAGGGGAGGCGTCCAGCATGAACTGTACCCCGTCTATCTGGGCGTATTCAACCTCGATCTTTCTGGCTGGTATATCGTCCCAGCCCTTTCGGTACATGACTATGACGTCCTTGACCCCATGCCTGAGGGCCGTCCTGGCCACGTCCATGGCGGTATTTCCAGCCCCTATGACGCAGACTTTGTGCCCAAGACGGTAGACGTCGGGATTTTTAAGGTAGTCGATGGCGAAATGACAGTGCCCAAGCGACTCCCCTGGGATGGATAGGGGCCTAGGACGCCACACCCCCGTCCCAACGAACACAGCGGAGAAACCGTCCCTGAAAAGATCGTCCATGGTGATGCTTGTCCCTATGGTAGTGTTGGGACGGATAACCACCCCAAGACGCCTGAGCTGCATATCCAGCCTGTCTATGACCTCCTTAGGGAGACGGAACTGGGGTATGCCGTATCGCAAAACCCCTCCTATCTGGTCCTTTCCCTCGTAGATAGTTATATCGTATCCCCTCAACGCCATGAGAAAAGCGATGGTTATCCCAGCCGGGCCCGAGCCTATTATGGCTACGCTCTTGCCCTTCTTTGCGGCGGGCTCTAGGTTCATCACGTTAAGATAGAACGACGATATGTAGTGTTCTATGTCGCTGATACGGATAGGGGCTCCCTTATTGCCCAAAACGCAGTGGCCCTCGCACTGTTTTTCCTGGGGACAGACCAGTGAGCATACGACAGAGAGGGGGTTGTTGTGAAATAGCATATCCCCGGCGGAAAGTATCTGACCATCCAGAAGAAGGCGGATCATGTCCGGTATCTGGGTGTGGACGGGACATCCTCTGACGCAGGCTCCGCACCTTATGCAGCGACGAGCCTCATCTATCATGTGCATCTCCATAAAAGCATCTCCTTTGTATCCAATATACAACGTGGTCGGACATAAAGCATCATACAGGAGAGTTGGGAATATGCCAATGGGATATTAAGAATAAAGAATGCCCTCACAAACACTAATAGACCCTAAAGTGGCAGGGCCTTGGCGCAGTCTGGGTTAAAGCCGACGGAAACCGGCTCTCCCTCTCCGTAGATCCTCTTGCCCCCGGGGTTGTCTATCTGGACCAACATCTCCCCTAGGTCGGTGTCGACGTAGCTCTCGAGACTGTGGCCTAGGTAGACGTTGGTTATGACCTTGCCGTCGGTGACTCCCTTCCCCGGCTCGTCCATGACCAGCGACTCAGGACGACACATCACGTTGCACTGATCCCCTTCTTTGAGCTCAGGGGAGGCCAAAGACAGGGAGTACTCCATCCCCTTGACCAAAACCCTGTGACGCCCTTCCATAAACCCCACCACCTTGCCGGGGAAAAACGCCACCTTCCCCACGAAGCCCGCCACGAAGGAGCTGACTGGATCACAGTATATCTGGGAGGGAGTCCCTATCTGGACGACCTCACCTCTGTCCATGACTATGACCCTGTCGGAAAGGCTCATGGCCTCCACCCTGTCGTGGGTGACGTAGACCGCGGTGATGTTGAGGCTTTTTTGGATACGCCGTATCTCCACCCTCATCTGCTCCCTGAGGAGGGCGTCCAGATTGGAAAGGGGTTCGTCCAGGAGCAGCACCCCCGGCTCCACTATCAGGGACCTGGCTAGTGCCACCCTCTGCTGCTGGCCTCCCGAAAGCCTCGAAGGGGGCCTCTTAGCCAGCTCCTCCAGGCCCACCATCCTCAAAAACTCGGTCACCTTACTCTCTATATCCTGTGACGGCACCTTTCGGAGCTTAAGGCCGTAGGCCACGTTGTCGAAGACGTTCATGTGGGGAAAAAGGCCGTAGCTCTGGAACACCATCGCCGTGTCCCTCTGGTTTGGAGGCAGATAGGTCACGTCGTCGGAGCCTATAAATATCCTGCCTCTGGTGGGGACCTCGAACCCCCCTATCATCCTGAGGGTGGTGGTCTTGCCGCAGCCGGAAGGCCCTAAAAGGGTCACCAGCTCCCCTGGCTCTATGACGAAATCCGAGTCCTTGACCGCGGTGACGTCCCTTCCGGCGGTCGGATCTTTAAATACCTTTGCCACCCCTTCAAGGGCGACCCTTTTGCTGTGATGGTTCATCGAAATTCCCCCTATAGACTCAGGCTTTTCTCAAGGTTTTCGTTGCGACGGACCAGGAGCCTCATCAGGCCGAAGGTCCCAAGGACTATGACTATCAAGGTGGTGGCCAAGACGCTTGCAAGTCCGAACCGGAGGTTCTCGGAAAAGTTGTATATGAGGACCGTCAAGTGATACCACCGGGCCGATATGAGGAAAATGACGGCGCTTACGGCGGTCATGGCCCTCACGAAGGTGTAGGAAAGGCTCGATATAAAGGCCGGACGGATCAGGGGTAGAACCACTGTCCTAAACACCGTAGGACTGTCCGCACCGAGGTCCTGGGCCGCCTCCTCTATGGAAGGATCTATCTGTCTCAAAGAGGCCACCCCTCCCTCTACCCCCACGGGCAGCTCCCTCACAACGTAGTTTATGACTATAATCGCAGCGGTCCCCACCAGTATGATAGGAGCCTTGTTGAAGGCCAGAATGTAGCTGATACCGACCAACGTTCCCGGAAGTGCGAAAGGGGTCATTATGAGGGCCTCGAGAAACCTCTTGCCTGGGAACTTCCTCCGAACGAGCATCAATGCGGCAATCATGCTGGTGATGCCGGCGATAGGCGTCGCCATGGCGGCTAACATTGTGGTGTCCATCAGGGCGGCCCTGCCCCTCTGGAAGGCCTCGACTATATTCTCAAGGCTGAAGCTATAGTCTATGCCCCAGTTTTTGACGAAACACCCTGCCACGATGGTTCCGTAGAGGGACAGCAGAAAGGCCACTATAAGCACCATCGCGGTCACAAGTGCAACCTTGACGGGCCTTGAGGTCAGCTCCGTGAGCCTGCCGGAAGGCTTTCCCGTCACGGTAACGAAAGACCGTCGGCTAACCCAGAAACGCTGGACTAAAAATGCGGTAAGAGTGGGCAAAAGCAACATAATCGACAGGGCCGCCCCTGTGTCCAGGCGGTTCATCCCAGTTACCTCCATATAGGCCTCGACGGACAGAACCCGAAAGCTCCCCGACAGTATGAGAGGATTGGCGAAGTCCGCCAGAGAGTTGGTGAACACCAGCAACCAGGCGCTCAGAATCCCCGGCATAGCCAGAGGCAAGGTCACAGTCGAGAAGGTCGTCCACTTGTTGGCGCTCAGGTCCATAGCGGCGTCCTCAAGCGTCGAATCTATGGACTCCAGAATCCCAGCCATGGTCAAAAAGGCGATAGGGAACATCCCCATGGTCTGGACCAGCACCAGTCCAGGAAGGCCGTAGACGCTCACGCCGTCTAGCCCAAGAAGCTGCTTCGTTATAAGGCCGTTGTTGCCAAACAGCAGGATAACCGACAGGGTCAAAGAGAAAGGCGGCGATATAACAGGCAACGTCGCCATGGCACCGAAGAACTTTTTGCCCGCTATCCTGGTTCTGCCCAGGATAAAGGCGAACAGGAACCCCACCAGCGTGGAACAGGTAGCGGTCAAAACCCCAAGGGTGATGCTGCCCCTAAGGGCATCCATGTACTGTCGCCCCCTCAGGATCGACCTCCAGGTCTCCAGGGAAAAGGCACCGTCCTTCATAAAGGTCAGCCTCACCGCCTCGAAGAGAGGGTAGGCCACAAAAACCGCCACCATGGAGAACAGACCGAAAATAACGTATCCAGTGAAGGGATCTCGACTGAACTGGCCGACCATAATCATCACGGAGAAAAAAGCCAGGGCCAGCAGTCCAAGCCCTCTAACAAGCCCAAGATAGCCCAGGTCCCCCGAGATGGGGAAAGCAAAGACAGCCATGGAGGACACATAGCCCTCCGAATCATTCACCGGGGCGAACACCACCTGTCTGGGACCGTCACCCCAGTTGACCGACGAGGCGAAGGTGAAAGGCTCGTTGTAGGAGACGCTCTCAACAGCTCTATCGAAAGGATCAACCCCTACGGAGGAGTTATAGTAATCTAAGACAGAGCCCTCGCCGTACACCTCCACACTCTCGTCCAACCCAGGAAGGCCCTGAACGTAGATGATATCGAAGGGACGATCCCCTGTCATGAGTTTAGCGATCCACCGCCCCACGTCACCATCGGGAACGGACTCCACCGTGGTCTCCATCATCTGGCGACGACTCCCCTCCTGAAGGGAAAGAAAGGAGCCCGCAATGTTGCTCACTATCCACCAGTCCATCAGGGCGAAAATCGCTATGGACAGGGACACGAGCCATATTCTCTTTTTAGTGAACACAGAGTTCAAACCTCCTAAAAAAAGACAGACGAGGCGCATGATCCCGCCCCGCCCGTCCGATTTATATCACGGCGGAAAATGCTATTTGTTTCCTGAAATCTCCTTGTTCCAGCGCTCCACAAGGCGAGCCTTGTTCTCGGCGTCCCACTGATCATCCTGGTCGACAAGGACCATGGTCGACAGGCTGAAACCGGTCTTGGGGGCCTCGGCCTCCTCGGAGAGGGGAATGACGTACCACTGGGCTATGATATCCTGGGCGGTCTTTCCGAGCACCCAGTCGTAGAGCTTCTTTCCCTCCACAGGGTTAGGGCCGTCTTTGATCATTGACATAGAGGCTGTCTCGAATCCCGTTCCGTCGGAGGGAACCGCTATCTCGATAGGGGCTCCCTGCTCCCTCAGGCGAACCATATCGTGAAGGTAGCCTATGGCTATGGGGATCTCGCCTATGGCGCAGTTCTTTCCGGGAGCGGAACCGGACTTGGTGTACTGGTCGATGTTGGTGTTGAGTGCGTTGAGGTATTCAAATCCCTGATCCTCACCGCCGAATATGCGGATCACGTTGGTGACGACGTTATAGGCCGTGCCGGAGGTGCTGGGGTTGGCCATTCTGATGTATCCCTTGTACTCGGGCTTGATCATGTCCGCCCAGCTGGTGGGCATGGAGATACCCAGATCCTTGGCCCTCTCGGTGTTCATGGCGAAGGCTATGGGACCGACGTAGAGGCCTATCCAGTAATCGTCGGCATCCCTGTGCTTAGGAGCGACGTTCTTGGCGACCCTCGAGCGATATGGAGCTGTGAGCCCCTTTGACTTAGCGTCGATGTGTAGCGTTCCCACCCCACCGACCCACACGGATGCCTGAGGATTTGCCTTCTCCGCCTCCATACGGGCCACGGCCTCGCCGCTTGAGAGCCTTACCCACTCGACCTCTATGCCGGTGTCGGCGGTAAAACGATCGAACAGGGCCTTAGCCAGTGGCTCCTCCAGCGTGGTGTAGGCCTTGACAGATTGAGAGGCCAAAGCCGTCCCAGCGAGAACAGCCACCGCTAAAAACGCCGCCAGTACACTAAATTTTCTCATATCCAGGTATCCTCCTAGTAAAGGAATTATATGGAACGCTTCAG
>CAYNAN010000091.1:0-2894 GCA_964395085.1 uncultured Synergistaceae bacterium | reverse complement strand
AAACAGCATGGGAAACCGAAAGAAGTTCGACAAGGTCTGGGCCTCGAAAACCTCCTTCACCGACACCGCGATAAACAGCCCCAAAAAGGTGCAGACCGCCGACATAAGCAGGCCGACAAACCCGACATACAGGGCAGAGACCTGAGACAGATCGTAGATAAAAGTTCCCATCAGAAACGGAATCATACCGTTTAGGACCCCAAAAACGATGGCACCGGAGGTTTTCGCCGCCATGAGGGCCTCCAGAGACAGAGGGGCTAGAAGGAGCCGGTCGAAGGACCGCCCTTTCCTCTCGAAGGTCACGGTCACAGCCAAAACCGAGGTCGTCCCAAAAAGTATGGCAAGGGAGATTATCCCCGGCATAAGCCCCTGAACGTCCTCGATGGACCCACCGGACCGAATGAGAAACATCCCCGTCCAGACCAGAGGAAACAGTATCCCCCAGCTGATGTTAGGGGGCTTGAGATAGTAGGCTTTTATATCCTTTAGGAGGATGTTCCAAAAAGGTATCCACCAAGAGGGAAGTACAAAATTCCTCACAGCGGTTTCCCCCCTTCCGCTATAGCCATAAACACGTCCTCCAGCGTCAGGGGAACCTTTTTAGCCTCCGCCACCGACCAACCCTCTCGCTCCAGGGCGCAGACCACCGCCCCCACGGGGATAGGCGACGAAGACCAGGCAGACAGGCCCTCTCCCTGATCCTTGAAGGAAATATCGGGGAATAGCCGTGACATGGACTCGACAGGCCCCTCACCGTCGTAGGGGAAAAGGGAGAAAAGTACCTGCTCACTGTCCTCGGACAGAAGCTCCTCCATAGTGCCGAAACGGACCACCTTGCCGGAGTTTATGAAGGCCACCCTGTCGCAGAGCCTCTGGGCGTCCTCCATATAGTGGGTCGTTATGAAAATCGTGGTTCCACGGTCGTTGAGCTCCTTGAGCATAGACCGAACGGTCCTGGCGCTCATCACGTCTATGCCGGTGGTGGGCTCATCTAAAAACAGTATAGGCGGCTCGTGGATCACCCCCGCCGCTATGGACAGCCGCCGGGCCATCCCCTTTGAATAGCCACCGAAACGACGTTTCCCAGCGTCCGAAAGCCCAACCCTCTCCAACAGCTCCTTGGCCTTTACTTCCCGGTCCCTCTTCCTCATTCCGTAGAGGGCGCCGCAGAAACACAGGTTCTCAAACCCAGTAAGCTCGGGATACAGGGAGCTCTCGTCGGGAACTATCCCCATGAGGTGTTGGACCGACGTCCTGTCGGAGGTGCAGTCCGTAGACCCTATGGTTATGGTCCCAGTATCGGGCCTTGCAAGACCTGTCAGCATATTGATAGTGGTGGTCTTTCCCGCCCCGTTGGGTCCTAGAAAGCCGAATATCTCCCCTTTGAACACCTGGAAAGACAGGTCCTTCACCGCCTGAACCGCCCCGAAGGACTTCCCCAGGCCGGAGACCTCTATTATCGCCTCTCCCATATAAAAACCCCCCTTCGATGGATCTATAGCGCTTAAGATAAGTTTACAACAAAAAAGCCCTCGGCAGTGTGGCTGGCTGGGGCTTTTTGAGAGAAATTATCGATAAACCTTTTGCACGTTGACAGGTTCATTTAAATAGCGAAGAATGGCAGATAAAATGATAGCTGGACCTTTGAGATAGATCCTTAAATCACGACAGAAGGAGCTGGGAAAATGCTGCCAAAACACTACCGATACCCGGCAATTATATGTCCCGACGACAACGGTTGGACCGCTCGTTTTCCCGATCTGGAAAACTGCTTTACCTGCGGCAACACCGTTGAGGAAGTGATACTCGAGGCTCAGGCGGTCCTGGAGGAATGTCTGTACTTCAGGGAGAAAGACGGAGACGACATACCCACCCCAACACCTATAGAGACCATAAGACATCCCGAAGGGGGATTTGTCCAGTTTATAGTGGCCGATATGCCTGCGGAGCGCCAAGCTTTAGGGAAGAAGGCAAAGCACCCCTTATGATAATCCACAAATTGGTGTAGTATATGTTTTATCCAACAAGAAAGAACAACAATCCATAAGCATACATCAACAAACAAAACATAAAATAGCGAATCATTCCCTTTGGCTATCCACTATATTTCCGCAAGAGGTGAATTTCATGCCTGAAAATACCTACTCAGAAGAATGCAAGGAGAGGTTCAAAGCTTGGCTACTGAATAGTCGATCCTTTTCCCAGTCTCAAATCAGACAGACAATTCAGCGACTTTATTTTTTGCCTCGCTTCACAGGAGTTTCTTTTAATTTTACTCCGTTATCTCAAGCTAAGCTAAGAAATATACAGAGTAAGATAATGACATCTCCTCGTCTCAGACAAGAGCCTTCCTCAGAGACAATCGCCATCAACAACGCATTACAGCTTTTTGATAAATTCTGTTTCGAAGAAAAGGTTCGCCCTCTCGAAGAGAATAAGGAGTCCGGTGAATTGAGCTCTTCCGTGGAAATCACATCTATAAACCACGAACAACAAATTGCCTCACCCTCCCTACTAGAGGAAGTCTTACAAAAAGAGAGATATAAGCCTCTGGCAGAGGCTTTTAAATCAGAGGGAATAAACTCTATCGATCAGGTTAAGAATATATCTCTCTTTGCGTTCATGAACAAAAGAGACCTTTACCCCTTTAAAGAAAGATCGGGGATAGCTAGAGAAATCCAAACGCTTATAGGTGACTCTTCCCCTGTAAAATCTTTTGCATCACCGCTGGACTTTATCAAAGATGAATCAGCCCGACCTCTAGATAAACCAGAAGGAGAAACCCTTTCTCTGAGAAAAGGGTGGGAAGAAACATACTCCAACCCAAACAGCTCAACTGAATTAAAAAGACTGGACTCTCCTATGGAGCAAGAGATAGCCGAAATCGTAAAAAA
>CAYNAN010000090.1:0-8810 GCA_964395085.1 uncultured Synergistaceae bacterium | reverse complement strand
TGCCGAGGGGTCGTGTCTGGTCTCGTTTGGGAGGACCAAGGTCATATGTACAGTATCGGTGGAGGAGAAGGTCCCCCCCTTTATGAGGGGGTCCGGTAGCGGATGGGTTACGGCAGAGTACTCGCTGTTGCCTCGCTCCACCTCCACCAGGGTCCCTAGGGATATATCTAAGGGGCGGCTCAACGGCAGAGCCAGCGAGATACAGAGGCTGATAGGACGCTCTTTGAGGGCCGCAATCGACCTAGAACAGCTCGGAGAGAGGACCCTCTGGGTCGACTGTGACGTAATACAGGCTGACGGAGGCACCAGGACAGCGGCCATAACAGGAGGTTTCGTAGCGTTGGTCGATGCGTTAAGACATCTCTGGAGGTCGGGCAAGATAAACTCCATTCCGCTCAGATCGCACGTAGCGGCTGTGAGCGTCGGGTTGGTAAAGGGTCGGCTAATGTCGGATCTCTGTTATCAGGAGGACAGCCATGCTGACGTCGATATGAACGTGGTGATGGATGGCAATGGCAATTTCATAGAGGTTCAGGGAACAGGAGAGAACGGCGTTTTTAGCCGTGCTCAGCTGGATGACATGCTGGATTTGGCTGCGAGCTCAATCGATAAACTCATATCGCTTCAGGAAAAGGTTCTGGATATGGACGGAGAGGAGTTGGAAGCCCTTGCTTCTTCGTGATATGGTTATAGCCAGCGGTAATAGGGGAAAATTTGTGGAGTTTCGGGACCTTCTAGCTCCCTTGGGTATAGATCTTCACTTCGGCAAGGAGATGGCGGACCTTGAGGTGGAGGAGACCGGTAGTTCCTTTTTGGAGAACGCAACCCTAAAGGCCAGAGCCTGGGTCTCCTGCGCCGGAATGGCGGCGCTGGCCGACGACAGTGGCATAGAGGTCGAGGCTCTTGGAGGGCGCCCTGGCATCTACTCTGCTAGAATGGGCGAGGACGAAAAGGCCTGTAGAGACTGGTTACTGGAGGCTCTAAGTGATCAGGTAAACAGAAGGGCGAGGTATACAGCAGCTTTGGTCCTGGCGTTGCCCGATGGAGGCGTATGGTCCACCGAGGAATACTGCTACGGATCGGTCGCTATGGAGCCCAGAGGGAAAAATGGCTTCGGGTACGATCCTATATTCATACCCGATGGGTACTACATGACGTTCGGGGAACTGGATGGATCGATAAAGTCCACCATATCTCACAGGGCAAAAGCGTCGAGAAATTTTATAAAGTGGCTTGCAGATGGCGGAAATATGGTAAAATAGCCCGGCTATAAGTCGGATCGTTCAATCTATCGGGAGGTGCAGAGGATGAAAACCGCGTTGGCTATCGTCCACATTTTGCTCTGTCTTGTGCTGATCTCTGTTGTCTTGATGCAGCACAGAAAACAAGGTGGTTTTGGGGGGCTTTTTGGCGGCGGAAGCCAGGCTGATGTGTCGTCCAACCAGTGGCAGCGGTTCACGGCTCTTACCAAGATAACCGTCGTCGTTACCGCGCTGTTTATGTTGACGTCGGTGTTCTTGGTAGTTTCCTAGGATAAGTCTGTCATGGCTGAACGGGTGAATATATCCCGGTTGAAAGACGTCTCCCGTCTCTCCGTCGAAGACGACAGGCTTTTCAGCGCTACCCACGAGGAAATTCTCCAGGGAGAGACCACCGACATCTATTTCGTGAAGACCAGGGACGTATTGGATCACGGACAGCTTCTGGATACTCCGGTGGTCGCCGAGATCTTCACCAGAAAGAGAGGCGTCTTTGCTGGGCTTTCCGAGATGCTGTTTCTGCTGAAGGATCGCAAGGACATAGAGATAGAGGCCCTCTCCGAGGGAGAGGAGTTCGAGCCCAGGGAGGTACTGGTCAGGATCAGCGGTCCCTACGGCTCCTTTGGAATGTTGGAGACCGTCTATCTTGGCATGTTGGCCAGCTCTACAGCTTGGGCGACTGCGGCCAGGGAATGTGTCCTCGCCGCAGCTGGAAAGCCGGTTCTGTGTTTTGGAGCTAGGCACGTCCATCCTTCGGTGGCCCCTGTCATGGAGAGGGTCGCCGTTAAGGTAGGAGGATGCCACGCTGCCAGCTGTATTTTGGGAGCCAAGCTCGCTGGCATGGAGCCCTCCGGTACCGTCCCTCACGCCGCCATACTAATAGCCGGGGACACCTTAAAGCTCGCCCGTCTTTACGACGAGACCATGGCTGCAGAGGAGCCGAGATTTGTCCTCGTCGACACGTTTAAGGACGAGACAGAGGAATCGCTACGCTTGGCTCACGCCCTCGATGGACGGCTCTCCGGGGTAAGGTTGGACACCCCAGGGGAGAGGGGCGGTGTGACCCCTGAGTTGGTAAGAGAGCTTAGGTGGAGGTTGGACCGTGCCGGATTTTCCAGCGTATCTATAATAGCTTCCGGTGGCATAACCCCCGACAGGATAAGGCTCCTGTCCGAGGCTGGAGTAGACTCCTTCGGAGTAGGGAGCTACATATCCAACCCCGACCCGAGGGATATGACCATGGATATAAAGATGATAAACGGCTCTCCCATAGCCAAAAGAGGTCGTCTTCCGGGACTTCAGGACAACCCAAGGCTAAAGAGGGTTTTTTGACAAAAGAGTTTTTTGAGCAGGCTAGTTTTCCCTCTCTCTGATTGCCTTTCTTCCTTTTTGGCTGGCTGCCACACCCCCAGATAATGGCCGTTTGATTCGAAGAAGAGTGGCTCCCCAGAGTCCTGTGCGATGTTTTGAGATGAAGGGATATTCTAAATAAACATATAATATTGGATGAATACAAGGAGAGTGTTGGGAATGAGCGATCACCGCACCTTCATGGCCAAGAAGGGCACCCTCCAGCGTTGCTGGTACGTTGTCGATGCCACCGATAAACCACTCGGTAGGCTCGCTGCCCAGGTGGCTATGGTTCTTATGGGCAAACACAAGCCCACTTACACGCCCCACGTCGACACTGGAGATTTTGTCGTAGTCATAAACGCCGAGAAAATCAGGCTTACCGGTAGAAAGATCGATAAAAAGGTCTACAGCCATTCGGGACATCCTGGTGGTTTCAAGGAGACCACTTACGGGGAGATCCTAAGTAAGTTCCCTGAGAGGCTCATAGAGAAGGTCGTAAAGGGCATGGTTCCTCGGAACAAGCTTCAGATGACCCGGAAGCTTAAGGTATATGCTGGACCTGTCCATCCCCACGCGGCTCAGAAGCCCGTGGAGATGAACATCTAGTTTTGTCATACGGAGGTAGATTGGACATGCAGACTTCCTACACGTGGGGAACAGGCAGGAGAAAGAACGCCGTTGCCCGAGTTCGTATAGCTCCTGGCGAGGGCAAGGTCCTCGTCAACGAGAGGGATGTACAGGAATATTTCCCCAGGCTTTGCTGGGTTACCCAGGCTCTTGAGCCTCTGAAGACCGCAGGGGTTGAGGGCAAGCTTGACGTGTACGTCAACGCCCATGGCGGCGGTCTCACGGGTCAGGCCGGAGCGGTTCGCCTCGGCATAGCTAGGGCCCTCATCAAGATAAACCCCGAGCTTCGTCCAGCTCTTAAGAAGGCCGGGATGCTTTGCCGGGATTCCCGTATGGTCGAGCGTAAGAAATACGGCCAGAAGGGCGCGAGAGCAAAGTACCAGTTCTCCAAGCGTTAATTCAGGACTTTGCCGAAGAGCCGAGGATATCCTCGGCTCTTTTTTTATAGCCTCTTGTTGAGCTTGATCTGTTTGTAGGGTATAGTTCAAAGAGTGGCTTAATACGGGACGAGAAAGGAGATTGCAGATGAGGGAGAATAGATTTGGGCAATCTCTGCTGTTCAGGATGTCTACAGTCTTATCGATATGCGCCCTGATTGTCGTGGCTCTCCTCTTTCTCTGTTCATTTTGCGAGTATCGTAGCTACAGGATAGATCTTTTCGAGAAAAATAGGGATGCGAATGAATCCTATTTGATCGATAAAATGAAATTAATTAATAGTGGCCTTGCGATGGTCGACGCCACGACTGACCAGTCAATAAAGGATGCCCTTGTACACTGTAGCGGTATGTACTCATCCGGTTGGGACGTGTCCTGCGATTTGGCGCACCTAAAAAAAGGCGTAAGCTACCTTCTTTACAGGCAGGAGGAGGACGTAAAACTTAGCGTTATAGGTCGGGAAGGCGTAATCCTGTTCAGCTCAGATCCAGGTAGCCTGGGTATGGATTTTAAAAAATGGCCCCCTTTTTACAGGCAACTTCTGTCGATCTTTAACCGCCTTGGGCCGGTGGTGGACCCTTGGAGCCGCGATCTAAACCATCCAGGTAAAATCCACAAATATGGCTATATCCCTACCGAGGACGGTCGCTACCTTATAAGCATTGGGGTGTCCGATAAAGGCATTCATCGTCAGAGGGAAGAATATTTTTCGTGCGATGGCGTTCTGGCTAGAGCTAGGGATAAAATCGACGATTTCGTGTTGGGTATTACGATAAACAGAAATGGGAGGATCTCGGGAGTGGAGGACCCCGCCCTGAGATCCTCCTTGGCCGACGCAGGAGTAGACCTAGAGGACGTCAGAGAACAGGCTTTACTGGTCTTCGACGGTAGAGAGACCATATCCCGTCGCTTTTCCGAGGACCTCAATGGTAGGTGGCTTTACCTGGATTTTGAGGACGAGATCTCCGCATCGGGGGATAATCTGAACCTGGTGTTGTTCACTCTTTTCTCGTCTAAGGCGGCTAACCAGGATATACGTTCCAAGCTTTTGGAGATGGCCACGGTGTTCTTTGCGCTGGTCCTTGTCCTGGCTTTAGGGGTCTTGGGGGTCCATCGATATCTCTCCGTTCAGGTTAAATCTATTTTGGAAGATATAGATCGAATTGCATCCGGGGACCTGGACCACAGGATCAACAGCGTGAGCCTTGTGGAGCTACGCAAGCTGGAGAAGAGCATCAACAGAATGGTGAGGAGACTTAAAAGGCAGATAGAGAGGGATCGTATCGCATCGGAGACGATCTCCCGTGAGCTATCGCTAAGGCAACAGGCAGAGGAACAGCTTAAATTGGCGAATCAGGCGCTCTTCAAACAGGCTACGATCGACGATCTCACCGGTCTTTTTAACCGACGTAGCCTTATGTCCACATTGGAGAGGGAAATAGCCCGTTGTTACGAGGAAGGGGCTTCCCTTGGTCTTATGGTTATAGATCTGGATAAATTTAAGGAGATCAACGACCTTCTCGGCCATCTCTTCGGAGATAGAATCCTGACCAACGCGGCCGGATTTCTGCTTGAGACCTGTAGTGACTGTGTCGTAGGGCGCTACGGTGGCGACGAGTTCATGTGTATCCTGCCAGGTTCAGCCTGCGATACCCTGGTCGAAAATGGTAAGGCTCTGCTCAGAGGCGTTGGCGAAGTGGGAATTGATGGGATAAAGCTCTCCTTTAGCATCGGTGGGACCCTCTTTCGGGACGGAGACACGGTTGAGTCGCTCCTTCAGAGGGCCGACTCTCTCATGTACAGAGCGAAAAAAAATCGAAACACTTTCTGTTTCGATGTTGAAGGGAACGGCCTCTGCGTGATACCCTAGTGGTCTGGGAACTGACAAGGCGACGAAGGGAGGGAGTGTCATAGACCAAAGGGTAAACGTGAGAGAATGGTTTGATCGAATCGGCCTTCTGCTGAACAGTAAGGCTTTTCCAGAGGCAAAGGAATATCTGTCGGCCATGGAACCGGTGGATATCGCTGAAGGTATGGAGGAACTGTCCTCCTCTCAGATGGTGCTTTACTTCAGGCTTCTTCCCAAGGACTTGGCTATAGAGGTCTTTGAGTTGATGAGATGGGACGAACAGCAGCGGCTCATAGAGCACGTCACGGACAGGGAGGTCAGGGAGATAATAGAGGATATGTCCGACGATGACCGGACGGTACTCCTGGACGAACTGCCTGCTAAAACGGTTAAAAAACTCCTTCAGCAGCTTTCTCCTGATGAGAGACAGCTCGCAAACAGGCTTTTGAACTACCCAGAGGATTCCGCTGGCAGGGTCATGACCCCCGAGTTTATCGACCTCAAAAAGGGCATGACAGCGGAAGAAGCCGTGGCCAGGATAAGGTCGGTTGCTAGAAAAAAAGAGACCATATACACCTGTTTCGTGATAGATGAGGCCAGACACCTTCAGGGAGTGGTAGAGCTTGAGGACCTCATAATGGCTGGATCCAAGACAGAGGTCGAGTCCATAATGGACGACCAACCGGTCTACGTTACCACCACCACGGACCAAGAGGGGGTGGCCAGGGTGATGTCTCGTTACGATCTCCACACGATTCCCGTTACCGACAAGGAAAACAGGCTTGTGGGGATAGTCACCTTCGACGATGTGCTGGATATTCTGGAGGACGAGGCCACAGAGGACTTCGAGCGGATGGCTGGTATTCAGCCGGTGGATGACAGCTACCTTGAGGTAAACCTGTTCACCATGGCCAGAAAGCGATTCCTGTGGCTGGTGATATGTATAGTCACAGAGGCCTTTACCTCTTCCGTCCTCAAGTACTACTCGCCCACCATACAGACGGTGGTGGCCTTGACTTACTTTATACCTCTTCTGATCGGAACAGGCGGCAACGCTGGAACTCAGGCCTCTACCCTGATGATAAGGGGAATGACCGTTGGCGATATCACCAGGAGGGATATAGGCCGAATACTCCTGAGGGAGACGGCTTCGGGGTTACTGCTCGGCTGCGCTCTGGCGGTTTTGGGATTTGCCAGGGCCTTGATGTTGGACACTGGCCTTGACGTGGCGTTTGTCCTCACTTTGGCCATAGTGTCGGTGGTACTTATGGGGAACTTGGCCGGAGCTATGCTTCCTCTCATCGCTAGGGCTCTGAAGTTTGATCCGGCAATAATGTCAGGCCCATTTATAACCACTATAGTGGACGTGTTCGGTTTGATAGTCTATTTTGAGATAGCCAGGAGGATCCTGGGAAGTTAGTCCGTTGTACATAGAAAGGTGGCAATCCTATGGTTCGAAGTTTTTTTGTCGGGGTACTGTTGCTGTCATCCCTTGCAGGTCCCCTGTTGGCCCAAGAAATCCTGACCGTCGAGAAGGCTCTGGAGCTGGCCTACGATAACAACCCCGTTCTAATGGCCTCTCTCTCGAAAGAGGAGCAGGCCAGACAGCAGATAGATCAAGCCAGGGCGTCCAGTCTTCCCCAGCTAGGGGTGTCTCTCGCGGCCCAGTTTGCAAATGACGATACGACATATCCAGTCATAGGTGGCGGTGGTGGTGTGGCTTTTGCGGGTTGGCAAAACGCCTATCAGGCGGCTCTTAGCCTAAACTGGCTTCTCTACAGCAGTGGTACCGTCCCCAACGCCATAAAGGCCAAAGAGCTAGCTCTACAGGGAGTTCAGGCCCAGTCGGTAAGGACAGGCCAGGCGGTTGAGAACGGCGTCAGAAAGGCCTATTACTCCCTCCAGAGGGCCAGGGCAAAGCTTCTCGTCGCCCAGGAGGCCCTTGATTTAGCAAAGGAACACCTCTCACAGGTCGAATCGTTCTATAAATACGGTGTAGTAGCAAAAAACCAGGTCCTCAGAGTCCAGGTAGACGTTTCCGATGGAAAACTTAACGTTATAAAAGCGGAAAACGCTGTTGAGGTAGGTTGGAGTGCGCTTGAACGAGCAGTAGGAACAGCTCTAAAGGGTGGATATGTTCTACCTGAATCGGAGACCTCCGTCTCCGATCGGACTGTCCCTGAGGACCCGCTCTCCGCAGCGATGATCTATAGACCTGAACTGATCGCTTTGGAGTATTCCAGACAGTCCGCCCTATCTATGGCTAAATCGGCTGCCGGGACGAGAGGTCCCCAAGTTGGGCTTCAGGCCCAGTTCAAGGAGGTAGACAATTCCTTCTTCCCCAACGGTAACGATGATTGGACGGTCTCTCTTTCCGCTTCGTGGACCTTCTTCGACGGCGGTGAAAGTCTCGCCAAGGAACGGGAGGCCAAGGCCGCGGCCCAGGAACTCATTCACTCCATAGAGGATCTTAAAAAAGAGATTTCGATGGAAATTTCCTCCGGCAAGCTGAACCTCGAGTCCGCTTTACAAAGGATAGAGGTGGCAAGAGACCAGGTGGCCAGCGCCGAGGAGGACTATCGAATGGCTTTAAAGCGATATACCGCCAACGTTGGCACGAACATAGATGTTCTGGACGCCAGGGTATCCCTTTCAAACGCCAGGACCCAGCTGGTGGATGCTGTCTACGATACCTACACGGCCAGGTCTGACCTTGAGTATGCGATGGGGGCTTCAGACAGGTTTATGTTAAAGTCCGACAGTTGACATGCCGAGGATTTGCTGTATAATACGTTCTTGTCGCAGGCCGGCGTAGCTCAGTTGGTAGAGCAGCTGATTTGTAATCAGCAGGTCACCAGTTCGAGTCTGGTTGCCGGCTCCAGGTAATAATGACGTGGTAGTGTGGCCGAGTGGTCAAAGGCAGCAGACTGTAAATCTGCCGGCGGACGCCTACGGTGGTTCGAATCCACCCGCTACCACCATTCCATCTTTAAAGCGATGCCGACTTAGCTCAGTAGGTAGAGCACATCCATGGTAAGGATGGGGTCTCCGGTTCGAGTCCGGAAGTCGGCTCCAGATCATGAGAGACCCGGGCAGAGCGTTCCGGGTCTTTTTTTGTGGCTGGTGCTATCGTATCAGTCCTAAGTTATGGTACAATCTCGAGTGCCGGAAGTACGAAAAGAAAGTCCCTTTTAAGGGACGTATTTATGTAAATGGGGAGGTATTATTACCATGGCAAAGGAAAAGTTTGCAAGGACAAAGCCTCATCTTAACATCGGAACCATC
>CAYNAN010000089.1:2656-8872 GCA_964395085.1 uncultured Synergistaceae bacterium | reverse complement strand
CTCCGTCGTCTCTATACCTCCGTTCTCTCCACAAACGAACGAGCCCTAGCCCTGTACATACGTCATGGGTTTCGTGTTGAGGGGTGCTGGAGGGAGCATCTCCTCAGGGACGGTAAGGTAGTCGATATCTACTGGATGGGAATGTTACGATCCGAATGGGCTCCCTCTCGGTACTGATCCTAGCCGACGGCGGTCCCTCCATCGGCGGAGGACATCTCAGTCGGTGCAGGGCCCTGGCCGCCTCTTTGGAGGAACGGGGAATATCGGTTCGCTTTGGGATACCGCAGCTCGCTGGTGGCGATCTTCCGGACTTTGGCTCCCATGCCTTTTATTCGGAACTGCATAGGCCGGGCCTGTTCGATGGGATCGATATGGTTATCGCTGACAGCTATCGTCTTTCTCCGTCGATCCTTGATGGTATTCGAGATTATGCTAAGCTGATGATCGTAGATGATTTTCGCCATATCCCTGTGGAGAGACACGCCGATTTTATCCTTAACTACAACGTCGGTTCCGACTCCATCCCCTACGGCGATAACGTGGTGAAGCTCCTGGGGCCAAAGTATTGTCTGCTTAGAAGGTCCTTTCGGGAGCTGTTTCCAAAAGACGATGGCTTTGTCCTATTCGTCGCTGGGTCTTCCGATATCGGTGGGGCTACTCTGGATATGGCTCGGTGGTACGGGCCGTCCTGGCCCCCTGTTGTGGCGGTGCTGGGGCCTATGGTACTTGACGATTACCGAAGTGAGGTTCTTGACGTCGCTCGGGGAAAGGAGGGGCTCACCGTTTTGAGGGCCCCTAGTTCCTTCGACGATCTTATGTCAAGGGCCTCTACGGTTGTATGCACCTCCAGCGTGACCAGCTACGAGGTCCTTGCCCTGGGAAAGCCCACCGTGGTGTTTCAGGTCGTCGAGAACCAGAGGGCCATAGGTGTTGCCCTGTCTTCTTTAGGCTGGGGCCATAACCTTGGCTGGTGGCCCGACGTCACCGAGTCCTCCCTTCTGGAGGGAATAACCGTCGCACCCCCTCCCCCAAAAGGCTGTATCCCCTTAGACGGAGCCGACCAGGTTACTGAGATTATCGTGGCTAATTTTAATTTTTTGGGAGGAATTCTATGATACCTTATGGCCATCAGTTTATCGACGACGACGATATCGTCGCTGTTTCGGCGGTGCTTAGGGGAGATTGGCTTACCCAGGGTCCAGCTGTGGATTCTTTTGAGGAGGCTTTGGCTGCGAAGGTTGGGTGTCGCCACGCCGTGGTTTTCTCAAACGGAACAGCAGCCCTCCATGGTGCTATGCACGCCGCTGGAGTGGGAGAGGGGGACGAGGTTATAACCTCTCCTTTGACCTTTGCCGCTACGTCAAACTCGGTGCTTTATCAGAGAGGGATTCCTGTTTTTGCCGATATAGACGAAAAGACCGGCTGTCTCGACCCAGAGGCGGTCAGAGAGAGGCTTTCCCCTAAAACGAAGGTAATAGCCCCGGTCAGTTACAGCGGCTATCCCGTAGGTCTGGAGCCTTTTATGGATATGGCCAGGTCCGTAGGGGCTTTTGTCGTTGAGGACGGGTGTCATTCCCTCGGAGCCTCCAGGGGGAGGCGAATGGTGGGACAGGACGCGGATATGACCGTTTTCAGCTTTCATCCTGTAAAGCACATCACCACCGGAGAAGGTGGGGCTGTCGTCACCGACGACGACGATCTAGCCGACAGGCTCAGGGTTTTCAGGTCTCACGGGATAACCAAGGACAAAGACAGGATGGAGTTTTACGATGGCCCGTGGTCAAACGAGATGATCGACCTGGGCTATAACTATCGTCTTTGCGATATTCAGTGCGCCCTGGGACTGAGCCAGATGTCCAAGTTGGACCGGTTTATAGAGTGCAGGAGAGCTATCGCTAAGAGGTATGACAAGGCGTTTGCGTCTTTGCCTGGATGCATCGTCCCTGCGTCCGATCCGGGCCACGGCTACCATCTCTATGCTTTTCGTGTGCCAGGGGAGATAAGGGCCGAACTTTTCGAGCATTTAAGGGCTAACGATGTATGGGTTCAGGTCCATTATCCTCCTGTCCATCTTCATCCATACTACAGAAGGACCTTTGGCTACGTGCCCGGAGATTTTCCAGTGGCAGAGCGGTTCTACTCCATGCAGATCTCACTTCCAATATACGTTGGCCTGTCGGAGCAGGATCAGGACAGGGTCATCTCCATGATCCTCGACGGTATGAACTTATAAACCGTGTATGATATGGGCTCCAAGACCTACTTATCCGTGTTAATATTCGCCGAGATACTGGTATAATAACCGCCATAACTGGAGGTGTTTTTATGGCTAAGGTATTCCTTGACGGAGTTGATCTGACCCTGGATGAAGACGAAAAGGGCTTAGTTTACGAGAGAGTCTCTTCCATTTTGGCAGGACAGAACAGGGTGGTGTACTCTATCTCTGTCGATGGAGTGGAGATGGATCCTCAAGCTTTCGTCGCTACTGAAGGAGGCTCTGTCGTTGAGTTCTCCTCCATGGAGGTTGGGGATTTAGTGACCCAGTCCCTTATCTCGTCGGAGAAATATATTCCTAAGTTGCATAAGGGAGTTATCGATATAGCGAATCTCTTGGAGCAGGAGAAAATAGAGAACGCTATGTCCATGTCTATTCAGGCTATGGAGGGCTTGGATTGGGTCTTGAGCTCTATCGGAAGGTGTGCGTCTATTCTTGGCTGCAGAAACGAGGAGGCGGCATTCGTGAAGTTTCAGGAGGCTAGGTCTGGCCTTGAGATGATCATGGGCTCCGTCGTGGATTCCTTTGAATCGGGGAAAACCTTCAAACCTGCGTTGGTCCTGAGGGAAGAGGTCCCACCTTTGCTTGATAAACTCTCCGAGTTTGTCTCATATCTTCAATCTCAATCGGACGATAGAAAAAACTAAACCTGTGCAAGTAGGCACTTTTACGGTGGACTTGCCATGCTATAGAGGGTACAATTCCACAAGACTGCTTCGCTTCTTTATTGGGGCGTGGAAAGAAAGAAATGAGGAGGTTTTTGTATGCGCGTTGTGAAGTCTGTGAAATTGGTTGCTTTAGGGGTGTTTTTGGCAATGTCCCTTTCATCGATGGCCCTGGCCAACGAGAAGATCGGTGTCATTGAGCCCCAGAAGATTCTCTTCCAACACCCTAAGTTTGAGCAGGTGACGAAGAGAGTACAGGCTGTGCTCGAGGTTAAACAAAACGAGGCTAAAGCTGCCATAGAGAAGGCGACCGATAACAAGGTCAAGGCCGAGATCTACGCCACTAAAAAGCAGGAAGCTGCGTCCGAGGAGCAGACCCTGATGGCCCCCCTTTTCAAGGAGATCAACTTGGCTATCCGTACCGTCGCTAAGGCGAAGGGCGTCACGGTTGTCCTCGATAAGGCCCAGGTCTTCTTCGGTGGAATAGACGTCACTGAAGACGTCATCCAGCAGCTGAAGAAGATGAACGCATCCAATTGATAATAGCCAAGGACAGCCGGCCTCGTCAATCGACGGGGCCTTTTCGTAGCCTTTTGGTGACCGATCTGGATGGAACTGTGGTAGATCGTTCTGATCGAGTGTCCCCATCTACCTCTGACGCTATGAAAAAGCTGGCTCTTGCCGGTTGGGATGTGGCTGTGGCGACAGGGAGGACTCTGTCCACCTCTATTCCTCACATGGATTCTATAGGATCGAACCTGCCCGCCGTGGTCTACGATGGGGGTAGAGTCATGGATCGTTCTGGCCGTGTTATATGGCAAACCTTGATGGACAGGGACCTTGCCAGATCTATCCTGCGGATAGGGTGGGATTACGGCTTGGAGGTTCAGGTCATGGGAGATGAGGTTATATTCTGTCGGCCGGAGGATACCGGTAGCATGGAGTTTTTCGATAGAACTGGGGTCTCCTACGATGCAGTGTTGACCGATCCCACCATACCGGATGGAGACATCTTCAGGGTCATGTTTTTTGATCCATCCGGCATAAAGGTTAAGGAGATGTCGCAACATCTGAAGTCCAGTTTTGCTGGTCGTGCCGAGGTCGTGTTCGCCGGGGATGGTTTTATAGATGTGCTCCCTTATGGGGTGAACAAGGGAAATGCGCTGTATCAATGGGTTGATTTTTCCAATATTAAGTACGATACTATAGTGGCTGTTGGGGACAACGAAAACGATCTGGAGCTTTTGAGGATGGCAGACATCGCAGTGGCTGTCTCCTCCGCTCCTGAGGATCTGTTGTCCCTGGCTGATTGGATTGTGCCACCTCCGGAGGAGGATGGTCCGTCGGCCCTAGTCGACAAGCTTTTAAACCTTCGCTGTGAGGGTTTAAAATATATCTAAGGAGGCGTTTTCTGCTATGGCTGAAATTAAAGGCTGGAGTATTGCGGAGATGGTTGTTCCTGAGGGATGTAATATAATCGTCGGTCAGAGCCATTTTATAAAGACCGCTGAGGACCTTTACGAGGCTCTAATAACGTCGTCGCCTACCCTCGAGTTTGGAATAGCTTTCTGCGAGGCTTCTGGAGATCGTCTGGTCAGGGTAGAGGGAAACAGCCAGGAACTGTCCGACCTAGCGGCGGAGAACGCATGTCTCATTTCCGCAGGACACTCTTTCGTCATAATGCTTCGAAACGGCTATCCTATAAACGTACTGGACAGGGTCAAGTCCTGTCATGAGGTTTGTGTAATATTCGCTGCCACGGCTAATCCACTTCAGATGATAATCGCGGAGACGGATCAGGGGAGAGGAATAGTTGGTGTGGTCGACGGTTTTACCCCTAAGGGAATAGAGACCGATGAGGATAAGGCCAAGAGGCGTGGCTTTCTGAGAGACATAGTAGGTTATAAGCGGTGAGGAAGGGGATACTCTGTCTCGCCCTATGTCTCGGGTTTGTTGGGGTGTCGCCTTCTTTTGGTGAGACCGCCTCAAGGTCAGTCCGTGAAGGTTGGGCTTGGCCTATCTTGGTTATCTCCCCCTCTAATGGATGGGATGGGCCGATAGGCGGTTCTGTAGCTCCTGTGATCTCCTATGTTCAGTCTCAGGTTAACGATTCTGTTCGTGGGATCAGGGGCAGAAACGTGATCTTCGAGCTCAAAAAGGGCGAGGTTGAGGATCCCTTAGCAAGTTGGGAGTCTTGGAGGAAGGCCGGATTCAGGGCGGTCCTGTCCTTCGCTGATGCCGATCTAAACAGGGCTTTGGTATCCTCCTGGAGGCCTGGCTA
This sequence comes from uncultured Synergistaceae bacterium, assembly GCA_964395085.1. Classification (GTDB taxonomy): domain Bacteria; phylum Synergistota; class Synergistia; order Synergistales; family Dethiosulfovibrionaceae; genus Dethiosulfovibrio. The sequence goes on along the minus strand of CAYNAN010000089.1, from coordinate 3,651 downwards.
TCCTCCGTTGCTTCTGGCCGACGATTCCTACACCGAGATTCGCTCTCCCTCTGGAGCGATCCTGGAGGGCGTTTTCGCCCTCCAGTTTCACAGGAGTTTTATCTCCAGAGTAGCTGTTGAGAGGGCCTCTTCTGTCCTACCCCATGCCAGCGAGGTTGCGGTGTTCTCCGACATGTTGACGCCCTATCTGTCTCGTGGTGCTAGGGCAGCATCGGCCGGACTGTCCCAGAAGGGGCTGGATCCAGAGATCTTTTGGGTGGCTGGAGGAGCTCAGGATTCCTATAACATGGTGATTCAGGAGATGTTGGGCTTCGGGGCCGATATGATGATGATCTGGATGGACGACATGTCCACCAGGGAGATTTACCGCCAGCTTAGAGATATAAACAAGACGATACCTGTCTGGTCCGGTGGAGCGGCCAGATCTGGCGTGGTCCTCCTTGATGGAGTTTACACCGCGGATCAGGATTGGCCCGTTCTTAGGCGGGACAGGGAGCTTCGTAGCTTTAGGACAGACGTATGGGATGCGACGAGGATCAGGGTCAGGGACCCACTCGTGGCGGTAAAGGCTTATGCTGCCTGCAATTGGATAATAGGGGCTCTTGGCAATTCTGACGACGAAGGGACACTTTCTTTGGTAGTTAAATCCATGGCTTCGGTGAAGGGGATCCCCCTTGCAGGCCAGGTGCTGGAGGTCAATCCCATAACACACAGGCCAATCTCCCGAGACGTTTCGATTATGAGGGCCAAAGGCGGTGTGTGGCTCGAAGAGGGATCTATCGAGCTCTCCGAATCGGGACCTGGATACTTTTTCGATACCCCTTTGGAACGCTAGACACGAAGAGGACCGGAGTCTAGCTCCGGTCCTCTTCGTGTCTTCTTTTAAGTTCCTGCCATATCCTGCCTAGGGGTATCCCAAGCGATATGAGTCCCAGCATGGAGTGATACAGCAGGTCCGAGGTCTCGTAGACCGTCTGCTCTACGTCCCGTTGGAC
>CAYNAN010000089.1:0-2556 GCA_964395085.1 uncultured Synergistaceae bacterium | reverse complement strand
ACCAATGCTAATGTGTTGCCACTGGTGGCCCCTTTGTGCCATATCTCCTGTCTGGATCGGCTGAAGAAAACCATCTCACCTTTTTCGACGGTCATCCTGAGGGTCTCCTCGGTAGAGTAGGCCACCATGAGGACCTGCCCCGAGTCTATGTCCTGGACGACCACCGGTATGAGACCTCGGTCGTCGTATTTAAGGTCTTTTATCAGGTCCACGATTATTCTCCTATTCTAACGGGAATCCCTCTGTCCGAGAGGTGTTCTTTTACCTCTTTGATCCTGAGTATCCCGTAGTGAAATATGGACGCCGCCAGGGCCGCCTGGGCGCCCGATTCCAGCGCCTGGGCTATGTGCTCCGCCGATCCAGCCCCGCCGGAGGCTATTATAGGGACCGACGTCCTTTTAGACGCCTCCGTCAGGAGCTCCAGATCGTAGCCCTCTTTGGTCCCGTCGCCGTCCATTGAGGTAAGCAGTATCTCGCCGCATCCCATACTTTCGACCTGCTCAATCCAGTCTAAACAGTTTAGAGAGGTCTCTAGGCTTCCTCCGTGGGTGAACACCTTCCAGCTTTTGCCCTTTTTCTTGACGTCTATGGCCACGACCACCGCCTGAGAGCCCAGGAGGTCGGCACAGCGGGATATGAGGCTAGGGTTGTCCACGGCGGCGGTGTTGAGGGATATTTTATCCGCCCCTATTGATATAAGCTCTCTGGCCTGGTCCGCCGAGGATATGCCCCCTCCTACGGTGAAAGGTATGGTCAGTCTGTCCGCCACATCCTGGACCCACCGGGCCATGGTCCCCCTCCTTTCCTCCGACGCGCTTATATCTAGCAGTACCAGCTCGTCGGCTCCCTCTTTCATGTAGGTCTCCGCCAGCTCCGCCGGATCTCCTGCGTCTCTGAGGTCTTTGAAGTTGATGCCCTTTACCACCCGCCCGGCCTTTACGTCCAGGCAGGGTATTATCCTTTTAGTCAGCATTTCAGGGCCTCCAGGGCCTCTTTCAGGTTTAAGGTTCTTTCGTAGAGACACGTCCCGAGGACCGAGCCGTAGACACCGGAGTTGTCCAGATTTTTAAGGTCCTCCAGGTTTCTTATGCCACCCGCCGCTATGAGGTCCGCTTTTCTGTGGCCCAGTCCATCGTAAAGGGCCAGCTCCGGTCCCGAGGCCGTTCCGTCTCTGCCTATGGATGTCACCAAAAAGGTCCTGTAGCCTAGGTCCATCAGTCGGCCTATGGCCTCGTCGGGGGACAGGGAGGTCGTCTCGGTCCAGCCCGATATGGCCACCGATCCCCTTTTGACGTCCACCGAGGGGACCACTTTAGGTCCGAACCTGCCCCAGAGGGCTTTTGGGTCTCCTTTGAATATGAGGCTCCCGAGGTAAACCCTGTCGGCCCCACAGTTCAGAGCCTCTTCCACCTGCCCTTCGGTCCTCAGCCCTCCTCCGTACTGTATGGACGTCCCTGTGGCGGCCTTTATATCCTTTAAGGTACCCAGGTGGACCGGCCTTCCTTTTTCGGCTCCCTCCAGGTCTATGAGGTGAAGCCATCGGCAGCCCGAGCGGGCCAGTTCCAGCGCGGTCTCGATTGGGTCCTCTCCGTAGGTTTTCATCCTGTCGAACCGGCCGTTCTCCAGCCGAACCACTTTTCCTCCGTACAGGTCTATGGCGGGGTATAGCTCCAACGTCCTCACAGCCCCTTCCCTTTGATGATTTTATCCAGCAACCGAAGCCCCGAGGGGCCGCTCCTCTCCGGGTGGAACTGTAGTCCCGTCACCGAGCCTTTGACCGCCGCCGACACGAAAGACATCCCTCCCACCTCGGTGGTGGTCGCTACGTCTTTCGATCGGGCGATGCCGTAGCTGTGGACGAAGTAGTAGTGCTCCTTCGATCCCGATAAGGTGTTCCATCCCATGTGAGGGGAGGGGGTTATGTCCAGTTTAACCACCTGGCCGTCTATGAGGCCCAGGCCCGGTGTCAGCCCTCCTTCGGTGCTGTTTTGAGCCATTAGCTGCATCCCTAGACAGATGCCTAAAATGGGGTTTCCACGCTCCGTCCAGTCGATTATCCTTTCGTCCCAGCCACTGGCCGTCAGGTTTTTCATAGCTGGATCGAAGGCCCCGACCCCGGGCAGTATCAAAAAGGAGGCCCTTTTAGCCTCCTCCGGTAAAGACAGCACCGCACCGTCCAGGCCCAGTCTATTCAGGGCTCTGACCACGTTGCCCAGGTTGCCTGCCCCGTAGTCTATGATGCCGACGTTCAAACCAGCACCCCCTTGGTGGACCGGACCGATCGGTCGTCCTCCAGGGCCTGTCTAAGGGCCTGTCCCATTCCTTTGAATGTCGCCTCCGCCAGGTGGTGGGAGTTGTCCACCGACAGGGCCCTCAGGTGTACCGTGGACCTAGACTCTCGGGCAAAGGCCCTCCAGAACTCCTCTATCAGCTCTGTGTCGAAGGATCCGCACTTTTCGGTGGGGAAGGGGAGGTCCGAGGTGAGGCTTCCTCTTCCGCTAAGGTCCACCGACGTAAGAACCAGTGTCCCGTCCATAGGCATGGCGCACCAGCCGT
>CAYNAN010000088.1:0-9018 GCA_964395085.1 uncultured Synergistaceae bacterium | reverse complement strand
GTGCTCCGGGGCGACCTTGAGTATACCGCTGACGTGATCTCGGCACAGCTCCTCCAGAAACTCCCTGTTTTTTCCGGCCAGGACATAGTCGTATCTTACGCCGGAACGGATAAACACCTTCTTAACATTGGGGAGGGACTTAAGCTCTCTCAGGAGCTCCAGATAATCGGAGTGATCGCAGTCCATACCGGGACAGGGCTCTGGGGTCATGCAGGATCGATCTCTACAGGTTCCCTGCGTGAGCTGCTTCCGGCATGAAGGGTGGCGAAAGTTGGCGGTGGGACCTCCAACGTCGTGTATGTAGCCCTTGAAGGACCTCATCTCTGTCAGCTTTTTTGCCTCCTCAAGGATAGACCTGTGGCTTCTGGCTTGGATTATCCTACCCTGATGGGCCACGATGGCACAGAAGGCGCAGTCTCCAAAGCAACCTCTTTGGCTGACTATGCTGAAGCGGACCTCCTCTATGGCAGGGACTCCGCCTAGGTTATCGTACATGGGATGGGGCTCTCTGGTATAGGGAAGGTCGTAGACGTGATCCATCTCCTCTGTGGAAAGGGGCAACGCTGGAGGGTTTTGGACCACCACCTTATCGCCGTGGGGCTGACAGACCGTCCTCCCCCTTATGGGATCCTGCTCCTTGTCCCACAGGACGAACGCCCTGGCGAAAGCCCTCTTGTCCCGGGCCACCTCCTCGAAGGACGGCACGACAACCGATCCTTCGGGACAGTCGGAGGCCCTGTGACAGGTCCCTCTTATGCCGGTCAGGTTGGATACGTCCTCTCCGTCCCTGAGTCTCTCGGCTACCTCCTTAATCTGCCTCTCTCCCATGCCGTAGATAAGCAGATCCGCCCTGCTGTCCATCAACATAGACCGACGGACCTTGTCGGACCAATAATCGTAGTGAGCCATACGTCTGAGGCTAGCCTCTATGCCGCCGATGACGACGGGCATCTCCCCCCAGAGCTCCCTAGCTATGTTGCAGTATACTATGGTGGCCCTATCGGGCCTATGCCCCACCTCACCACCTGGAGAATAGGCATCCGTCCGCCTCTTGTTCCTGGCGGCTGTGAGCTTGTTCAACATAGAGTCCATATTCCCGGCCGACACCAGCACCCCAAGCCTGGGACGGCCCATCACGGTAAAATCGTCCCTGGTGCGCCAGTCAGGCTGGGCCACTATGCCAACCTTAAATCCCCAGGACTCGAGGCAACGACATATCACCGCCGGGCCAAAGCTGGGATGGTCCACGTAGGCATCGCCGCTGATGTAGAGAAAGTCCAACTCGGTCCATCCTCTTAGATCCATATCCCGTCGGCTGACCGGCAAAAACTCCCCGTTAAATACCATCGTCATCCTCCCATAAAAGGGCCTCCCAAAGGGCGTTGGCTATCCTCATGCCCTTTGGGGAGAACCTCACCACGGAGCCGTCCCTCTCGATACAGGACGGAGGAAACTCGTCCAAAGCGTCTCTAAGCCTCCTTGACAGGGCGGCGCCGAACTCGCAGGAAAACCGTTCCAGGTCCAGGCCAAAAGAGGTCCGAAGCGCCAGTATGGCCCTCTCCGAGGCCTTAGCGGCTCCCTGGATCCTCTCCCTGTAGGAAAGGGGCACTCCGTTTTTAAGGGCCAAAGAGTAGGCCTTAAGATCGCCTTGGTTCTCGTATCTGACCCCGCCCAGGTAGCCCCACGCTCCTGGCCCTATCCCCAGGACGTCTCTGCCGGTCCAGTAGGCCATGTTATGCCTGCTCCACCGACCTTCCTTGGCAAAGCTGGCTATCTCGTACTGAGTATAACCCTTTTTGGGAAGATACCACTGGGCCCAGCGGTAGTGCCCATATCCGTCCAGAGCCTGGGAAGAGGGCACCTTCCCCCAGAAAGAATCGGGCTCTATGGTCAGTTGATAGAGGGACAGATGTTGCGGCCCAAGCTCGACCATGGCCGACAGGCTTCTGTGCCATTTCCTCACTGACTGATCGGCCAGGCCGAACATGAGATCGGCACTGACCTCGAACCCAGCCGACAAGGAGGACTCCACAGCCCAGACCGCCCTCTCGGAGCTGTGAAGCCGGCCGAGCCATTTAAGCTCCCCGTCGTCCAGGCTTTGGACCCCTATGCTTACCCTCGTCACCCCGATAGACCTCCAAAGAAACAGATGGTCCTCACTAAGGCTCTCGGGGTTAGCCTCGACGGAGAACTCCTCCAGTCCGCCTAGGTCGAAGCTACGAGAGATCAGGCCGAACAGGGTCTCCCACTGACCCACGGACAGCACCGAGGGAGTTCCTCCTCCGATATAGACGGTCCTTACCGAGGGCTTGACGCTTGCCATATAGCCCCACAGGTCCAGCTCCCTGGCTACAGACGCCAGGTAGGTGGAAACCTCCTCACCGGAGGGAACGGAGCTGTTGAAGGCACAGTAGGGACACTTGGATCGACAGAAGGGCACGTGAATATAGACAGAGAGGGGCCTGGAAAGCCCCTCCCTGAAAGATACGTAATCTGGAATAGAAACCATGTCAGCTCTTGTCTTCTTCCATATCCAGGAAGGACATAAAGGCATCGGGAGGGATGGAAACCTTCCCTATCATCTTCATCCTGTCCTTTCCCTTCTTCTGCTTCTCCAGGAGTTTTCTCTTTCTGGTTATGTCCCCTCCGTAGCACTTGGCCAAGACGTCCTTCCTGAGTGCCTTGACGTTTGAACGGACTATGACCTTCTTGCCGACCGACGCCTGAATGGGGACCTCGAACATCTGTCTGGGGATGAGCTCCTTTAGCTTTTTGACGGCGTTCTGACCACGATGATAGGCGTCGTCCTGATGGCATATAAAGGAAAAGGCGTCTACTGGCTCGTGATTTATAAGCACATCCACCTTAACCAGCCCACCCTCTCGAAATCCAATCGGCTCGTAGTCCAGCGAGGCATAGCCCCTGGATACAGACTGAAGCCTGTCGTAATAGTCCACGATAAACTCAGCAAGAGGAACGTCGTAGACGGCCCTGGCCCTCTCGGGCGTGAGATAGTCCATGGAGACGAACACCCCCCGCTTTTCCTGAGAGAGCTGCATCACCTTGCCGACGTAATCGGAGGGGACGTATACCGTCAATCTTATGTAAGGCTCCGAGACGGCATCGACGTCCCCGACATCAGGATAATCGGAGGGACGATGGGCCTCTATCTCCTGCCCTTTTTTGGTGACTATGCGGTAAACCACGTTGGGGGCGGTGGCAACGAGCTGAACGTCAAACTCCCTCTGAAGCCTCTCCCTGGTGATGTCCATGTGGAGAAGGCCCAGGAAGCCACAGCGGAAACCGAAGCCCAGAGCGGTGGAGTTCTCAGGCTCGAACTCCAGAGAGGCATCGTTAAGCTTGAGCTTTTCAAGTGCGTCTCGGAGCTGTGGGTACTCGTCCCTCTCGACGGGATAAAAACCGCAGTAGACCACTGGCTTGACGGTTTGATATCCTGGAAGAGGGATCTTTGCTGGCCTATCGCTGAGGGTCAGCGTATCTCCGACCCTGGCCTCGTCAAGGGTTTTTATACTGGCCGTCACGTAGCCCACCTCTCCGACCCCAAGTGATTCCATAGGTGTGAGCTTAGGCTTAAAGGCCCCGACCTCCTCGACCGTATATCGTCTTCCCGTGGCCATGAAAAGTATGGAGTCACCGGCTTTTATCTCGCCGTCCACTACCCTCACGTAGCAGATGATCCCTCTGTAGTTATCGTAGACCGAGTCGAACACCAGGGCCCTGAGCGGACCATCGGCTTCACCGGAAGGAGGGGGCACCAAGGAGACCAACTGAGCCAAGGATTCGTCTATACCTATGCCGTTTTTCGCGCTGGCTAAGACAGCGCTGGACGCGTCCAGCCCCACCACGTCCTCGATCTCCTTTCGGATCTCGTCGGGCCTGGCGGAGGGCAGGTCTATCTTGTTCAACACCGGAACTATCTCCAGGTTCAGGTCTATGGCCTTGTAGGCGTTGGCCAGGGTCTGGGCCTCCACCCCCTGGGCAGCGTCCACCACCAGCAGGGCCCCCTCGCAGGCGGCGAGGGACCGAGAGACCTCGTAGCCGAAGTCCACGTGACCAGGGGTATCGATCAGGTTTAGGACGTAGGTATCGCCGTCGGGGGCGGTGTAGTCCATCCGCACCGGGACCGACTTTATGGTGATGCCTCTCTCCCTCTCAAGCTCCAGATTGTCCAGAACCTGCTCCTTCATGTTTCTCTTGTCTATAGTCCCAGTGACCTCCAGCATCCTGTCCGCGATGGTGGACTTGCCGTGGTCGATGTGGGCTATGATGGAAAAGTTTCTTATCCTCTTAGGATCCATAAAAGACATGCACCTCTCAAACTGAAAGCCTCGCCTTCAAGGCGGGCTAGGAGAAATCGGAAGGGAAAACTCCAGCGATATCATACCAGACCTGGAGAAAAATCGCATCGACCAGAAAGGTTGACATTTAGACAAGCTTGATAAATAATGTAAGCATATCTTTCAGGAGGTGTCACCATGGAGATCAGAGAAATGCTCTACGAAGGAAAGGCAAAGAGGCTCTACAGCACCGACGACCCTGAAGTCCTGTACCTGGAGTACAAAAACTCCTTAACGGCCTTCAACGCCAAGAAAAAGGCCGAGATGGAGGGCAAGGGAGAGCTCAACAACCTAATCAGCTCCTGGATATTCAAATACCTTTCAAAAAAGGGCATAGAGAGCCACTTTATAGAGAAAATCAACGATAACTGCCAGACCGTAAAGCCTGTGACGATAGTTCCCCTTGAGGTAGTTCTCAGAAACGTCACAGCCGGGTCCATATGCAAGAGGCTCGGCCTCGAGCAGGGAATGAAGCTTTCCAGACCGCTCATAGAGTTCTATTATAAGGAAGACGAGCTTGACGATCCCCTGGTTCTTGAGGACCACGCCCTCCTGTTCGGCTGGGCCACGGAGGATGACCTCAAGACCATGAAGGAGATAACCCTAAAGGTCAACGACGCCCTCATAGATCTCTTCGACTCCATAGACATAGACCTTGTGGACTTCAAGCTGGAGTTCGGCAAAGGCAGAGACGGAAAAATAATCCTGGCCGACGAGGTATCACCGGACACCTGCCGCTACTGGGAGAAGGGAACCGGAAAGAGCCTGGACAAAGACCGTTTCAGGAAGGACATGGGAGACGTCCTTGGAGCTTACAGGGAGATCTGGCGCAGACTTTCGGAGAGAGGGGAATAACGGTGAAGTACAAAGCTGAGGTACTGGTACAGCTCAAAGAAGAGGTTCTGGACACCCAGGGCAAGGCCGTGGCTGGATCCCTCAAAAGGCTCGGCTACGACGAACCATCGGTCAGGGTCGGAAAGTACATACTGCTCGAGCTTGACAGCCCTGACCTACCATCGGCGGAAAAGACGGTCCACAGCATGTGCAAAGACCTTCTGGTCAACGCCATCATAGAGGAATATTCGGTAAAGCTGGAGGAATCGAGATGAAAGTCGCCGTGGTGGTCTTCCCCGGAAGCAACTGCGATCGTGACGTGGTCAAGGCGGTCAAGCACGTGACAGGGGACGTCCCTGAGCTCGTGTGGCACTGTGACCGATCCCTTCCCGAGGGCACCGACCTGGTGGTCCTGCCGGGGGGATTCTCCTACGGAGACTACCTGCGATGCGGAGCCATGGCCCACACGGCGCCCATAATGACCGACGTCCGTCGTCACGCCGACCGGGGCGGCCTGGTTATGGGCATATGCAACGGCTTTCAGATCCTCACCGAGTCCAGGATGCTCCCTGGGGCGCTCCTGGTCAACCGAGACCTGGACTTCATCTGCAAGGTCGTGCAGCTGAAGGTCGAGAGGACCGACACCGCCTTCACGGGGGACTACTCCAAGGGACAGGTAATATCGATTCCCATAGCCCATCACGAGGGAAGATACCACCTTCCCGAGGAGGAGCTGAAGCTGTTGGAGGAAAGGGGACAGGTGGTATTTCGCTACTCCGGCGAGAACCCCAACGGAGCCCTTAACGACATAGCGGGAATAGTGAACGAGGGCGGCAACGTCCTTGGTCTTATGCCCCACCCCGAAAGGTACTCCGACGGCCTCTTAGGGGGAGACCACGGGGCTCCTGTATGGACCTCCCTTAAAAAATGGATCGAAAGGACCGGTGCTTGATATGGACTACTCCAAAGCGGGACTTCGGAAAGAGGAATACGAGGCCCTGAGAGAGAGGCTTGGCAGAGAGCCCAACGACCTGGAGCTCCAGATAATGGGGGTCATGTGGTCGGAGCACTGTAGCTATAAATCCACCAAGGCCCTCCTCAGGACCTTCCCTAAAGAGGGCAAAAAGGTCGTCCTGGGCCCGGGGGAGAACGCCGGAGTCGTCGACGCCGGAGACGGACTGGGGCTGGCGTTCAAGGTCGAAAGCCACAACCACCCCTCCGCCATAGCACCATATCAGGGAGCGGCCACAGGGGTAGGGGGCATAATCAGGGACATAATGGCCCTTGGAGCCAGGCCCATCGCATCCATGGACGGACTGTTCTTCGGAGACCCTGAGGACAAAAAGACACAGGCCCTGTCGGACGGCGTTGTCAAGGGCATAGGGGGATACGGCAACTGCGTCGGAGTCCCAACCGTGGGAGGCACCACCTTCTACCACCCCATCTACAGGGACAACCCTCTGGTGAACGCCTTCTGCGCCGGAGTGGTTCCCATAGACAGCATAGTCAGCTCCCAGACCGCCAAGGCAGGCCAGGAGGTCCTTATACTGGGATCTAAAACCGGCAGAGACGGCATAGCCGGAGCGGCCTTCGCATCCACCGAGCTGGCGGAGGACGGATCGGGAATGCCATCGGTCCAGATAGGCGATCCCTTCGCCGAGAAGCTCCTCATAGAGGCCTGCTTGGAGCTCAGGGATAAAGGCCTCCTGGTCAGCATGCAGGACATGGGAGCGGCGGGGATACTCTCATCCTCCAGCGAGATAGCCGCAAAGAGCGGCGTGGCCATGACCATCGACTTCGACGCCATACCTCTTAGGGCGGAGGGTATGGAGCCATGGGAGATAGCCCTGTCCGAGTCCCAGGAGAGAATGCTCCTTATAGTGGAGCCCCATAAGGTCCAGTCGGTCATGGAGGTGGCGGACAAGTGGGAGCTGGACTGCGCAGTAATAGGCCACACAGAGCCAGGAGACCGTTACAGAATCACCTGGAAAGGTGAGACCGTTGCGGACATGCCAGCGTCGGTCATAGGCAGCGACTGCCCGGAGATCCCCTGGGCCTCAAAGGCCCCGTCAGACCTGGAGAGCCGCCAGGCCCTCGACCTAAACAGCCTGGACATGCCGGAGGACTGGAACGAGACGTTGCTCTCCATGATGTCCTCCACCGCCCACCGGTCCAGAAAGGCCATCTACCAGCAGTACGACTCTATGGTCCAGACCAACACAGTAGTGGGACCGGGATCGCCGGTCAGCGTCATAAGGATAGAGGGAACGGACCGCCTGGCAGCCATGACCATGGAGTCCCAGCCCTACCTCTGCTGGCTCGACCCCTACAACGGCTCGGCGGAGATAGTGGCAAGAAGCTGTAGACCCCTGGCGGTGGCCGGTGCGGAGGTCGCAGGCGCCACAGACTGCCTCAACTTCCCCTCTCCCGAGAAGCCCGAGCAGTTCTGGACCCTCAGCCGCTCGGTGGCGGGACTGGCCGATGCCTGCACCGCCCTGGACTGCCCTGTGGTGTCGGGAAACGTCAGCCTCTACAACGAGACCTCCGAAGGGGCCATATTTCCCTCCCCATTGGTGGGAACGGTGGGATTCATAGAGAGCCCCTCCCGTATGGTCCCCTCCGGCGGATGGGCCGAGGGGGACAGGATATTCTACGTCAGCTACGGTGAGCCAAGCCTGGCGGGAAGCTCCTACCTCATGAAGACGAAAAACCTGATAGCAGGCAAGCCCCTTGACTTCGCCCCAAAGGAAGAGGCGGACTTCATGGACAGAGCCCTAGCCACCGCTAAAGAGTCGATCCCCTCCTCAGGAAGGGCCATAGCGGGAGGCGGCCTGGCAGTCGCCCTGGCCAAAGAGGCCGCTGAGAGCGGCCTGGGAGCGGAGATAGAGATATCCATGGACAGGCAAGACGTCTTCCTCTTCGGAGAGGGGGGCCCTAGAGCCATCTACGCCGTCCCAGCGGAAAAGGCGGACCGGTTCACCTCCATATGGGGAGACAGGGCCAGAGAGATAGGGACGGTAAAAGGCGACAGGCTCTCCATAAAGTCCGTGCTGGACCTGACCGTAAAATCCATAGCAGAAAGCTGGGGAATCTGATGTGCGGAGTGTTCGGAGCCTTCTCAACCGCCGGTAATCCGGTCCTCGAAGAGGTGTACCTGGGGCTTTACGCCCTTCAGCACCGAGGCCAGGAGTCGGCGGGAGTGGCCTGGATAGATAAATCGGACCAGATCAGGACCATAAAAGGACAGGGCCTGGTCCACCTGGCCCTCAACCAAGCGGAGCTGGCGACCATAGACGCCAGCTCCGCCATAGGCCACGTCCGCTACTCCACCGCCGGAGGGTCGGGCCTGGCAAACGTACAGCCCTTAGCGGCCAACTACTGTAGAGGCCCTGTGGCCATAGCCCACAACGGCAACATCTCCAACGCGTCGGGGGTAAGGAGATACCTGGAGAACCGGGGAGCCATATTCCAGTCCACCACCGACACCGAGGTAATCCTCCACCTCATGGCCCACCAGCCCCACAAGACCGAGCTGGACGCCCTGGTGGACTCCCTCAGAAAGCTTAAAGGAGCCTTCTCCCTGGCGGTTGCCCTGAAAGGCCGCCTTGTTGCGGCGAGGGACCCATGGGGATTCAGACCCTTGGCGCTGGGCAAAAGGGACGACGTCTACTACATATCCTCCGAAAGCTGCGCCCTGGACCTGGTGGGAGCGGACATGATAAGGGAGCTGGAGCCAGGGGAGATACTGGTCATAGACGACGAAGGAGTTAGATCCCTCAGGATCCCAGTGGAGCCCAGAAGAAAGTACCTCTGCTCCTTCGAGTTC
>CAYNAN010000087.1:3361-9163 GCA_964395085.1 uncultured Synergistaceae bacterium | reverse complement strand
ACACTGAAGGGCATCGGAGGGATTGCTTTGAGGAGCAGGAAGAAGGATCAGGCATATCAGGCCATCAAGAGGATGATCCTGTCCAAGGAGATCACCGAGGATAACTGTCTGTCGGAGAACAGTCTGGCCCAGATGCTCGATATGAGCCGCACCCCCGTGAGGGAGGCCCTTTTGAAGCTCCAGTCCGAGGGCTTCGTCACGGTGATACCAAACAGAGGGGCGGTCATAAACACCGTCTCGGTGGTGGAGGCCAGGGAGATCTACGACATGAGAATGGCCATAGAGGAGTTCGTCGTCCGAAACCTGGCGGATAAGCTAACCGAGGACCATTTCAGGACGTTGGACAGGCTTATCGCCGAACAGGAGAGGGCCTGCGCTGCCGGGGATCTTGATCAGTATCTCAAGGCGGACAGCCACTTTCACGACTTTTTTCTCCAGCTTTACGGCAACAGGGCCATTCTGGAGGCCATATTGCAGGTGAGGCAGAGGTTTCACACCGTAGGGGTGTCGGTTTTGACCACCCAGAAGGACATCGAGACGTCCTTGGATTACCACAAGGAGATCGTCCAGGCGTTGAAGGATGAGGACGTGGAGAGGGCGGTCCGCACCACCCACGACCACCTCAAGTTCGGCAAGACAAATCTTCTCAAGTGAGTCAAAAAGGGGATTTCCCTTTATTAAGTGAACCTCTAAAGACGCTGGTCCTCGGAGAGATCGTTCCGACGAAGCCCCTTCGAGCCCGTATTTTCGATATGCCGTCGTGTAGTCGAATGGGGCGACAGGACGTCGCCCCAAGCCGAGGGGGCACAGGACGTGCCCTCCGAGGCGGTTCGTACGAAACAGGCAGATCGAAAATACGCTTGGGCGAGACAGGGCGCAGGCGGGACGGTCTCTCCGAGGAAACTCAACGTTAAATTTTTAGAGATATCCATAAAAGCGAGTGGGGTAAACACAACAGGAGGAGGGTTCAGCCCATGTGTGCAAAAGCTATTCGTAAAGAACCGCTTGTCCCGGTCACTGCCTATGATCGGGACCTTTTGGTGGAGCTCTACAGAAAGATGGTGTCCATTCGTCTGTTCGAGCAGAAGGTGGAGCATCATTTTCTGGCGGGGGACATACCGGGATTCGTCCATCTCTACATAGGTGAGGAGGGAATAGCCACCGGTGTCATGGCCAACATGACCAAGGAGGACTATATCGAGAGTACCCACCGAGGTCACGGCCACACAGTTGCGAAAGGTGCCGACTTGAACCGCATGATGGCGGAGATCTTCGGCAAGAGGACGGGATGCTGCAAGGGCAAGGGAGGCTCTATGCATATAGCGGACTTCAGCGTGGGAATGCTGGGGGCCAACGGCATAGTCGGAGGGGGCTATACCCTGGCGGTCGGCGCCGGTCTGGCGTCCAAGCTGAGGGGCGACGACCGAGTCTCGGCGGTGTTCTTCGGCGACGGGGCCTCCAACAGGGGAACCTTCCACGAGGCACTGAACATGGCGGCGGTTTGGAACCTGCCGGTGCTTTTCGTCTGCGAGAACAACCAGTGGGCCTCCACCACCCCGACCCACACGGTCAACTCGGTGGAGGACGTGGCGGACCGGGCCCAGGGGTACGGCGTACCGGGCTATATAGTGGACGGAAACGACGTTTTAGCCGTGTACGAGGCGGCGAAGGAGATAATCCAGTCGATCCGATCCGGTAGCGGCCCTGTCCTTCTGGAGTGCAAGACCTATCGAATCAAGGGACACTTCGTGGGAGACCCTGAGAAATACAGGACCAAAGAAGAGGTCCAGAATATGCAGCAGACCAACGATCCTATCACCCGGTTCGAGGCCAAGGTAACAGAGGCGGGGGTCATGACGGATCAGGAGCTGGAGGAGATCCACCGCCAGGTGGAGGCGGCCATAGAGGACGCAGTACGGTTCGCCCTGGAGAGTCCCGAGCCCGATCCGTCGGAGCTCTACGAAGACCTTTACGTGTAGTCAGGAGGAAGAATTATGGCTGAGACTAAAAATATAACCTTCTCTCAGGCGACCCTTGAGGCGATGCAGGAGGAGATGGCCAGAGACGACAGGGTTTTCGTCATGGGCGAGGATATCGCCAGACAGGGAGGCATCTTCGGCCAGTTTAAGGGCCTTCCCGACTCCTTCGGGACCGAGAGGATCAGGGATACCCCTATCACTGAGACCGCCATAATAGGGGCGGCGGTGGGAGCGGCCCTCGCCGGCATGAGGCCAATAGCGGATATGCACTTCGCCGATTTTATGATGGTCTGTGGCGACGAGATATACAACCAGATGGCAAAAGTTCACTATATGTTCGGAGGGCAAAAGACCGTTCCTATGGTGCTCAGAGCCCCTGACGGCCTTATAAACCAGGCGGCGGCCCAGCATTCCCAGAGCCTGGAGGCCATTTTTCAGCATATCCCAGGGCTGAAGGTGGTGGCCCCGTCAAATCCGGCGGACGCCAAGGGGCTTCTGAAGTCGGCCATAAGGGACGATAATCCGGTGATCTACTTCGAGCACAAGGCCCTGTTCAACACAAAAGGGGACGTCCCCACCGACGATTACCTCACCCCAATAGGCAAGGCAAAGGTGGTCATTGAGGGATCCGACATCACTATGGTGTCCTATTCCAACTGTCTCCAGACCGTGGCCAAGCCGGTGGTGGAGATGGCGTCTAAAGAGGGTATCTCCATAGAGCTGGTGGACCTCAGGACCATCTCACCCATAGACAAAGAGACCATTCTCGAATCGGTGGCGAAGACCAGCAGGCTGGTCATAGTCCACGAGGCGGTAAAGCAGGGAGGGGTCGGAGGGGAGATCGCCGCCATAGTCGCCGAGGAGGCCATCGACCTTCTGGACGCCCCTATACTCCGGTTCGGAGCGCCCTTCACACCTGTGGCCTTCGCCAGGCCTCTGGAGCAGGAGTACCGTCTGAAGCCCCAGGCCATCCTGGAGGCTATCAGGAAGATGCTCTAGGCCATGGCGGCCTTTCAGTCGGTGGTCCCAGAGAAGACGGTGAAGATCGTCGCCAGGCTGACCCCTGGGACCGACCTTTTCGAGGGGATCAGGGAGATCTGTCGTCACCACGAGGTGGAGTGCGGAGCGGTAGACACAGCCTTAGGAAGCCTGACCTCCGCCACGGTGGTATGCATATCCCCCGACGAGTCGTCCCCCTCCGGGGCGTCCTACCGGGAGCCCCTTAACGTCAAAGGGCCTCTTGAGCTGGTCTCGGCCTGCGGAACCATCGGTACGGAAGGCAAGTCGGGAGAGAGGTCGATTCACGTCCACGGGACCGTGGCGGTGGACGAGGCGAAGGCCTATTTCGGCCATTTCGTCGACGACGGACGCAACAGGGTCCTGGCCACGGTGGAGATAGCGATAACCAAATTTATCGGAATGAGGTGGATCCGAGGTCTCGACGAGGAGACAGGATTTCACCTCTTTAAACCGGCGCCCCACAATCGATCGGGAGAGGGTGGAGGTGGTCGATCACGGTGAAAACGCGCTTAGTGTGCAACTCAGGGCTTCTTATATCGCAAGGAGGGAATGAAATGAAGAAAAAGGTTTCTGCGGTTCTGCTGACTGTCATGATACTCTGCATCGCCCTTCCGGGATTCGCTTCCTACAAGAGCGAGTACAAAATGAGCGTCGTCCCAGGTGCCGTCACCCCTTGGGGGATGGGCGCTGGCTACTTCGCCGAGCTGGTCAACGAGAGGACCGAGGGACGGGTCAACGTCAAGGTCTACTACTCGGGACAGCTTTTCGCCGGCAAACAGACCTCCGAGTTCCTTCTGCTCAGGAACGGAGCCATCGACTTTTCGCTGGCGTCGACGATCAACTGGTCTCCTCAGGTCAACGAGCTGAACCTTCCTGCTCTGCCCTTCTTCGTGGCCTCGGACGTGGATAAAAGATACGCCGCCATGGACGCCATAGAGAACGGCAAGTCGGGCAAGATGATGATCGACGCGGTGGAGAAAAAGGGCGTCAAGTTCCTGGCCTGGGGCGAGAACGGCTTCAGAGAGCTCACCAACAGCGTCAGAGAGGTTGCCACCGTCGAGGATATGAAGGACCTCAAGCTCAGGGTCGTCGGAAGCCCTATCTACATCGACACCTTCAAGGCCCTTGGAGCCAACCCGATCAACATGAACTGGTCCGAGGCGACAACGGGATTCCAGCAGGGGCTTGTCGACGGCCAGGAGAACCCTCTGGTCGGTATATGCATCCCGGTTAAAATCTGGGACTACCACAAATACCTCACCAACTGGCACTACGTCATAGATCCCCTCCTCCTTGCGGTCAACCCCAAGGTTTGGAAGAGCTTCGACGAGAAGGACCAGGCCATCATAGCCCAGTGTGCCATAGACGCCATGAAGTATCAAAAGGCAATATCCCGCATAGGCCTCGACGACGGAAGCTCCCTGGCCTACCTCGACAGCATCGGCAAGACCCCTGAGGTCAAAGACCCGATCAAGTTCTGCGAGGAAAACGGCATGACAGTGACGAACCTGACCCCCGAAAGCCTTCAGGCCTTCAAGGACGCCACGGCGTCTGTGAGAGAGGACTGGACCAAGAAGATCGGTCCCGAGCTCGTAGCTGCCGCCGAGGAGGATATGGCTTCGGTACAGTAACAAAACCTGTAGAGAGAGGGAGATTCTCTCCCCTCCCTCTCTCCCGTGATACGAAAGGGGTGGCGGTTTATGTTTTCCAAGTTTCTGGATCACTTCGAGGAGATATTGGGATCCATTCTTGTAGCGGTTATGGTGACCATATCCTTCGTAAACGTGATAACTAGATATTTCATAAAGATGTCCCTGTCCTGGTCCGAGGAGATAACGGTCAACCTGTTCGTATGGGTGGTCCTCCTGGGCACGTCGGTGGCGTTCAAAAAGGGCTCCCATCTTGGGATGGAGTTCGTCTACGAGAGGCTTCCCGTTAAATGCAAAAAGGTCCTTTTCATCCTGTCCAGCGCCCTGTCCATAGGATTTTTCGTGGTCCTGGGGTGGCTTGGAGCACTGGAGGTCATCGACGAGATGGACCTGTCGGTCATAACCGAGTCGCTGGCCATACCGGTCTGGTATTACACCATAGCTGTCCCGGTCTTTTCACTGCTGATAATCGTCAGGATAGTCCAAAACACCGTCCAGGTCCTTAGGGACAAGTCCTATTGAGGAGGTATTACGATGAATTTTTCCGATCCTGCACTCTGGACGATGATACTCTTCGTCGTGCCTCTGCTAATAAAGGTCCCTATAGCCATAGCCCTGGGCGGAGCGGCGGTCGTGGTGGTCCACTTCTGGGACATGGGACTTCCCATGATCTCCTACAACTTTTTCGCCGGGATAGCCAAGTTTCCCCTGCTGGCCATACCCTTTTTCATAATGGCCGGGGTCATCATGGAGAAAGCGGGCATAGCGGAGCGGATCATCGTCCTGATGAAGAAGATGGTCGGCAACATGACCGGAGGCCTTGCGATAGCCACCGTCGGGGTCGCCACATTCTGGGGGGCGGTCAGCGGATCAGGCCCTGCAACAGTGGCGGCTCTTGGGCTTATCCTCATCCCTGGAATGGCAAACGCGGGCTACGACAAACCTTTCGCCGCTGCGACGGTTTCGGTGGCGTCGGGGCTTGCCATAGTCATACCGCCAAGCATCGCCTTTATAGTCTACGGAGGCGTCGCCAACGTCTCCATACCGGCGCTCTTCGCAGCTGGCTTCATCCCAGGAGCCGTCGTGGCGCTGTTCATGATGGGAGCGGTATATCTGGTGTCCCGTAAAAAGGGCTACGGAGGTGGAGAGCCAGC
>CAYNAN010000087.1:0-3261 GCA_964395085.1 uncultured Synergistaceae bacterium | reverse complement strand
TACACGCTGGGACTTAAATAGGAGGTGTGAGTTTTGTCCACGACACTTACGATGCCCAAGCTCGGCCTGACAATGACCGAGGGGACCGTCTCAAAGTGGCTTAAAAAAGAAGGTGACGCCGTAGCATCAGGGGAGGCGCTGTTCGTCGTCTCCACCGACAAGATAACCTACGAGGTCACCGCGGAGAGAGAGGGAGTTCTCTTAAAGGTATACGTCGAGGAAAACGGCTCCGTCCCGGTGGGAGCTCCGGTTGCGGTTATCGGCGACCAGGGAGAGGCGGTGGAGGACTCTCAACCGGTCTCGGGCGACGCCCCTGTTCCAGCCGAGGAATCGAAAAAGGACCAGAAAGAGACCGAAAGACCTGCGACGGTGGTCTCCTCCGGCAAGGTCAAGGCGACCCCTAAAGCCAGAAAGACCGCCAAAGAAAAGGGTATAGACCTGAGGACGGTGGTCGGATCGGGGCCTGACGGACGGATAAAGAACAGAGACGTCCTTGCCGCAGGGCCAAAGGCATCCCCCGTCGCCGCCAAAATGGCGAAAGACCTTGGGGTGGACCTTAGCTCCATAGACCGAGACGGACGGATAATGAAGTCCGACGTCCTGAGCGCCGCCGCCTGGAAGCCCCAGGAGGACTCGGTGGTCCCCATGACCGCCATGAGGAGGATCATAGCCCAGAGGATGCTGGAGAGCACCCAGACCATACCGACTGTGACCTACGAGATGGACCTGGACTGCTCCGCCATGATAGCCCTTAGGGAGAAGGCCAAGCCGTCGGCCGCTAAGGCGGGGGCCAAGATCACCTACAACGACATAATCATGATGGCCTGCGCTAAGGTCCTCGTGGAACAGCCTATGTGCAACAGCTCCGTCGATATGGAGGAACAGAGGTATATCCTCCACTCCTCGGTGAACATCGGCCTGGCTGTGGCAGTGGAGGGCGGGCTTTTAGTGCCCAACGTCAAGGATGTCCAGGATAAATCGCTGCTGGAGATAGCCGCCTCGACCGACGAGCTGGTCCAGCGTTCCAGGGAAAACCGCCTTCTCCCTCAGGACATGGAGGGCGGCACCTTCACCGTATCCAACCTGGGTATGTTCGGCATGAGGAGCTTCACCCCTATCGTCAACCCACCTGAATCCTGCATCCTGGCGGTAAACGCCATGGAGGACAGGGCGGTGGTGGTGGACGGTCAGGTGGTTGTAAGGACCATGACTACCCTCTGTCTGACCGCCGACCATAGATCGGTGGACGGTGCTGACGCCGCAAAGTTCCTCGCCAGGCTCAAGGAGCTTTTGGAGTCTCCTGTGCTTTTGCTGCTCTAGGAGGTCAGGCACATGACTAAAGTAGCGGTAATAGGAGGGGGCCCAGGGGGCTACGTCTGCGCAGTCCGACTGGCCCAGCTGGGGGCCTCGGTAACGCTGATAGAGCGAGAGAGGCTGGGGGGAACCTGCCTGAACTGGGGCTGTATCCCCACTAAGGTCCTGGTCCACACGGCGGAGCTATACCACGAGACGAAAAACTGCTCCGACCTCGGTCTGGACGTGAAGGATCCTTCCATAAATTGGCCCAACCTTATGGCAAGAAAGAGCGGCGTAGTGGATCAGCTGGTCGGCGGGGTTCAGGGGCTCATGGTCGCCAACGGCGTGGAGGTCCTGGAGGGAGAGGCTTCTTTCTCATCTCCCAGATCCCTTCAGGTCGGAGGACGTACCGTCGAGTTCGACGCCGCGGTTATCGCAACCGGCTCCGAGACGGTCATACCTCCGATTCCGGGGGTGGACCTGCCCGAGGTGGTCACCAGCAAAGAGGCCCTGTCCTTCCCGTCCATACCTCAGTCCCTGACGGTGGTTGGCGGTGGGGTCATAGGGATGGAGTTCGCCTGTCTCTACGCCAATATGGGGACAGAGGTGTCGGTGGTGGAGATGCTGGACTCGGTCCTTCCCCCTATAGACAGGGAGATATCCGCCATAGCCAGGGGCAGGATGGAGGCGATGGGGGTTAAATTCTACACCTCCGCCAAGGTCACAGCCTTTAAAAAGGGAGACAATGGGGTTACCACTTCGGTAGAGACCGGCGAGGGGACCGTATATTTGGACTCCCAGTGGGTCCTGATGTCGGTAGGCCGCAGGGCAAACACAGGGTCGTTGGCCCTGGAGAAGGCTGGAGTCGATCACGACAGGGGAAAAATCGCGGTGGATAGACAAATGGCGACGTCGGTACCCGGCATATACGCCATAGGCGACTGCTGTAGCCCTATACAGCTGGCCCACGTGGCATCCGCCGAGGGAGAGGTCGCGGCTGAGAACATAATGGGACATTCAAGGTCGATGGACTACAAGACCGTCCCAAGCGGCGTCTACACAATACCGGAGATAGGATCGGTGGGGCTGACGGAGGAGGAGGCAAAGAGGCGAGGACATTCGGTAAAGATTGGCCGATTCCCGCTGTCCTCCAACGGAAAGAGCCTGATAATGAAGGGATACGACGGGCTGGTCAAATTCGTGGTGGACGGTAAATACGACGAGATACTAGGCGTCCACATAATAGGCCCCAGGGCGACGGACCTCATAGTTGAGGGAGCTCTGGCCCTTAGGCTGGAGGCCACGACGGAGGAGATAATCACCACCATCCACGGCCACCCCACCGTAGGGGAGGCCCTGGCGGAGGCCGCCATGGACTGCGACGGCCGGGCCATCCATAGACCGCCGAGAAAATAGAGGCAGAACCGGGAACCGCACTTCCTGCATTCCCGTAAAGAAGCTCCCTCGCCATAACGGCGAGGGAGCTTTCTGTTCTATTCTATTCGCTGACCCGGCAGTCGCGGTAGAGGGGCTTCCACTCTCCCTGGTCGTCTCGCTTCTCCACGTAGGCCTCGTCTCCCTTGATCCACCAGCTCAGCTCGAAGTCGTCGGTGTACCTAGCTCCTGAGGCGGACATCACCTGAGGCAGGGTGTATTCCTTACCGTCGGGAAAGGAGACCTTGACGAAGTTAAGGCTTTCGTCGGACAGTGAGTAGTAGCGAGCCACCAGACGGTCGCCGTTGTCGCAGGAGTAGACCACCGGCTCCCCTCCGGTCACAGAAAGGGCCTTATCCTCAGCGAAGGACGGTCCCCCGAGGGCCAACATGGCGCAAAACACCGCAACCACAAAACCAAACTTTCTAAAGCTCATAACACAACCACCTCTCTAGGCAATCTGTAAAAACTCTGATCCTCGGAGAGACCGTTCCGACGAAGCCCATTTGAGCCCGTATACTCGACATGCCG
>CAYNAN010000086.1:0-9592 GCA_964395085.1 uncultured Synergistaceae bacterium | reverse complement strand
CTCAAGAAAGTTCTCACTGCCTATGAGGGTGTGGGGGCTGGTGGGCTTGAGGGGTTCTTAGAGAGAATCAATAGGAGCATGTCCTCCGGCAAGATAGGCTCTCTTGGCGAGAAGGCATACGGCTTCATCGAGGACGTCTCTAGGCTGACCGCCTATAAATATTACATGGAGAAAGGTGTCCCCAGAGGTCTTACTGAGACTATTATTAACGGGGACATTCCTAGACTTGGCAGTCTAAAAGTATCTCCAAGTGAGGCTGTGGAAGAGGTGAATAAGTGGCTCTTTGACTACGGCAACGTCCCCGAGTTCATCGACACCATGAGAAAGTCCGCTGTCCCCTTCATAACCTTCCCTTACTTCGCCACCAAGGCCATAGGGAACGCTGTTAAGAACGGCAACGTTGGGCTCATCTCTGCCCTTGCGATGGCTACTGGGGTTCAGAAGGCCATAGAGAGCCAGACTGGTGAGCACATGAACCTTGACCCCATCTTCCCCCTGTGGAGCGTGTTCACCGATGGCGATGATCAGCGGTTTGGCAAGTCCACAACTTCTGAGCTTACAGGTATTCCTAATAGGGCTGGAGAGCTTATGGATAGCTTTATGCCTGGAGGCCCTGCTGCTCTTCCTCTTGAGCTTGGTGCAAACTACAGCCTATTTAAAGGAAGAAACATTGGCGGAGCGAAGGAGAAAGCTCTCCATGTAGCTGAGACTATGCTACCCAGGACCCCTATGTCCATCGCTAAGTATCTCACTGGGAACAGAGAGCTCACCACGAGGAACGTGCTGTCTGACCTCGGGTTCTCCTTCTCTAAGAACACCCCGGAGAGAGCCCAGTGGCAGTACGGTACTCAGATCAGGGACGAGATAGCTGCCTTCCAGAGGTTTAAGGAAAGAAACAATGACAAGCCTCAGCTAGTGGAGAAGAGGAAGGCTAAGATGGAGAAGAGGGTAGAGCAGCTTCGGGAGAAACTTGCTGTTGCTTCCGGGAGGAAATAGCCTATAATGGCGGTGGAAAGGATAGGTATCCTTTTCCCCTGAGAGAGCTGTTCTTCACGGAGCCAGTAATAGCAAGGTATCTGTAAGGCAGAGGACTGCAAATCCTTTATCCCCGGTTCGAATCCGGGTGCCGCCTCCACATATTCCTCGGTAGCTCAGTTGGCAGAGCGGGTGACTGTTAATCACTAGGTCGCAGGTTCAAGTCCTGCCCGGGGAGCCAGATATATCTAAGACCGTGAGTTATCTCACGGTCTTTTTTCGTATCTGGAGATAGAGTTTCAGAGGTATAATGGATCCATAAAACTGCGGGAGGCGATTTTTTTGGATTGTAGAGTAAAGGTTCCGTCTAAAGTTCTTGGGGTCTACGGTGGTCTGGGGCCGGCTGCATCTGCGGAGTTCTTGAGGTTGTTGGCTCAGATGGCCCCTGCTGAGGTAGATCAGGATCACCCGGTGGTATATGTGTACTCGAATCCTCAGATACCGGATAGAAGCTCGGCTATCATGGGTGTTGGTCCTAGCCCTGAGGAGGATCTCAGAGCAGGACTGACTACGTTATGCTCCTGGGGTGCGGATCTGCTGGCTGTACCGTGCAACACCGCTCATTTTTTCATAGATCGGTTCAGAGACGAGTTAGACGTTCCCCTGGTGCATATAGTAGAGGTGACGGTCGAGGAAGCGGTCCTCACTAGCCCATGTGGGTCTTGGTTGATAGCTACCGGCGGTACCATGAGCAGTGGCATCTATCAAAAAGAGGCGAAGAAGAGGGGATACGATATGGCTATACCGCCTCAGGAGATACAGCATGACGTCGAAAAGTGCATATCAAAGGTGAAAGGTGGAGACCTCCAGTTAGCAGGAGACATTATGTTCACTGTGGTGGAACGGTTGAGGACCGTAAGGGACATTCCCGTGATAGCGGCCTGCACCGAGCTCCCCCTGGCCTACGACGCCTCGGGATTGTCATCCGATGGGATGATCTCTAGCTTAAAGGCTCTCTCTAAAGGTTGTCTTGCAGCTCTTTATCCCTAGAAGCCTGACGGTGGTCGTCTTTAAATCTTAGTCATGATTAACTTTTAGTTTCGTGGCCTTTGCTTCTGGACGAAAATGCTCGTGCGTGGTAATCTTTCTCTGCAAGTGATGGAAAAGTCTCTATTGTCGCTCTTAATGCTTGGGATTGTGCCTCTACGCTTTTTTGTAATATTGCCAAGGGCGTAGTGGTCCCCTAGGTCGTTTTAGACGGAGGAGGATTTTTATGGATCAGTGTCTTGAGCTGTACAGATCGGATGTTTCCGTTCTGTACAGGAATGGCGATGGCCTTGTCTTGGAGGTGATATCTCCTCCCGTCGGCATGCTTGATCTGCTGGCCGTGCTTCGCCGTTACGCTGACCCAAACGGAATAGATCTGGATCAGGTTCGTTCTCTAGCTTCCTCCGGAGGCAAGGCTGAGGTTGGTTATGTTCAGGAAGAAGACTCTTCTGGCAGGCCCTCCGTTAAGGTAGTTGACGGAGGAAACAGATGTCTTTTGAGCCTTCCCGCGGATTTTAGCGATCTATCCAAGGTCGAGGAGCTGTTAGCCCTTAAGGGGATCGTCCAGGGGATAGATATGGACGAGGTGCGTAAGGCGGTTCTCGAGAGCGGTGCAGGAGAATCTGTTCTGAACAGGACCGTCGCTCGAGGCATACCTCCTATAAACGGAGAGGACGGCTGGATTGAGTACCTCAAGGAACCTCCCTCCGGGAAGCCTATGACCGACGATTCAGGCGAGGTTGATTTTTACTCCCTCGATCTAGTTGTCCTGATAAAAAAGGGGGAAACCCTCGCGATACGCCATGATCCGGTGGAGCCGATGGAGGGCTCTACCGTCACGGGTAAACCGGTTCCAGGTAGAAGCGGTAAATCTCCAAGGGTCGTATACGGCAACGGAGTCGAGTTCATCGATAACAAGCTGATTGCTGCCATGGACGGACGGGTCGTATGGAGGGGCGATAAGATGTCTATAGAACCTCTCCTTGAGATAAAAGGCAACGTTGGGCCTGAGACCGGTAACGTGAGGTATCATGGGACCGTGTTGATACACGGGGACGTGTCTGACGGGTACTCTGTGGACGCCGAAGGAGACATTGAGATAAAGGGCTGTGTGGAGAGAGCTAACGTAAGGAGCGGAGGAAACGTCTCCATCCGCTACGGGATTGCCGGCAAAGGCGTTGCCGTTATAGACGCTAAAGGAGATGTACTGGCTAAGTTCGTCCAGGAGGCCGAGATAAGGTGTTCAGCCCTGAAGGTCAACGAGTACATTCTGAGGTCAAAAATATCGGCTCAAAGGGGCGTTATGGTAGAGGGACGTCATGGAATGGTGATGTCGTCCCGTATAGAGGCGTCCTCCTACGTCAACGTAAGGACCGTTAGGATGATGAAACAGGAGGATTCCTCTATAAACATATCGGGTGTTTCCAGGGCTGAGCTCTATGCAGAATACAAAAGGCTCCTTGCGGAGGATGAGCGAGACTCGGACAGGATGCTGGTTCTATCAGCCTCGATCAGGACTCTGTCGGAGAAGGGGTTGTTCAAGCAGGCTACGACCCGTTTGGCGGAGTTCGTAGCGCTTGAGGAGGCTCAGGCCGACAGAATGGCGTCTATTTCCGAGATCAGGGAGACACTTAAAAACCTGAGAGGCGACGCCACTTTAAACCTTATCGGGCAATCATCCGGTTCCCTGCCGGTTCGCCTAAAAGGCGTATCCTGTCGGGTGGAAAGTGGGGCCAGATGGATGACCATGTTTTACGATCCCGATGCTGATCAGGTCAGGGTCGTTGGAAGGGGATAGCTCTGATGTCTATCTGTCAGCTTTACGAGCAGGCTAATTTCGTTTTAGGAGGAGGGGTGCTGGGGTTGATAACCCAGTCTCTCGCCGATAGAGGAGGGAAGGCTCTGATCGTTCAACCTCAAGGCGAGCATCTATCGGTCGTGGACGCTGTTGGTCTGTACTGCCCTGTCTCCAGAATAGAGAACGGTCTATCTATGGTCACGAAACAGGCCTCCGTACATAAAGTCGACGATTGGTGTCTGCTTTCCCTCGATCAGGATTTCTCGTTGCCGATAGAGGGCGGATGGACCCACCTAGCCCTCTTGGGGGGTGAGGGATGGCCAATAATGATATTTTTAGACGGTGCTCCCGATGATGAGCTCAGGCGCCTCCTGGGAGGGGCTAACGGTCTTGTTAAGATATGGCTCCGATACCGCTCAGTGGAGGACGTGGAGAGATCCATGGCGTCTATCTCCTATCTGCTGTACGCCGTCAAGAGCGCTCTTCCGTCCATCTTTGAGCCGTTCCCTCCCGAGTTTCTCGCTACTTTTCTCGTCGACGTAATGAGGGAGAGCTTCTGTCCCAAGAGGATATCTCTTATAAAAGACGACGGTAGAGAGCTTTCTCTGTTGTCTGGGGATAAGTGTGAGATCCCATTTAGAGAGGGGATCTTCGCCGATCACCACCTTTCCCCGGTCCCTATCTCCCTGGATAACGGACACGCTGGCGTGGTGGGGGCCAGAAACGTCGAGCTCCTGAGCCGCCAATGTTCCGTGGTCCTTCCGATCATCGCAGGAGAGGACCGCTTCTTCTATCTCTTGGAGTGGGGTACTCTGCACACCAGGGAGGCTAGCGACGTCCTTGAACTCATAGGAGGGGTCACTGCCAAGGCTATGGCCATGAGTCGCCTGAGGGAGGAGGGGGCATCTCAGGTCTTGGAGCTCTCAAAGAGGGAGTTTGCCCTCAGGAGCATCCATGAGGCTACCCTTTCACTTATGGAGAACGACACCGAGGACGCCCTGTTGTCCCGCATGTTGGACATCTTCGGTGAAATGAGCCAAAGCAGGGTCTCCAACGTGGTCATCCATGATCCTCACTCCATGGGATATGTGATGTGGGGTGAGAGGCGAGATGGTGGCATAAAAGCTACCCGGCGTTTTCTCTGCTCCTCGAAAGAGCCCCTGTTCGTGCCTGAGATACCTGACTCGTTCGACTCCGACATGGCGCCAGGCGTATTTGTTGCTCTGGGGCTGGACGCTCTTGGCTCCGCAGAGAATCTGGGTGCAGCGGAAAGGGTGTTCCTGCTTAAGGACGGACCCCATCTCATGGGCTATGTGTCCGTGTCCTGCTCTGTTACAGGGGACAGATACGGTGACGACCAGGGACTCGAGACCTTGGCCGCCAGTTCCTCCGTTGCACTGAAAAGGTGTAGATTGCTTGATGAGGTTAAAGCGCAGAGAGATGAGCTAAACCGACAGGTCAGAATGAGGTCTTTTTTGCAGGAGTTGGCCAGCGACCTTCAGCAGATAAAGTCTTTTGACTCTCTGAAGGAGGCTTTGAACCAATCTCTGACCTTGGCCCTCGGTCTTAAAGGCGTCGATCTGGTATTCTCCTCCTTAGAGGACGGGGTGTTGCCCAGCAGAGTATTCAAAAGCGATGTTCCGGTGATCGATAGCGATTCGGTCTGGGTGCCTTTGAGGTCCGGGAGAAAGTTGCATGGGGCCATGAAGCTTACACCGGAGGATATCTCCTCCGTCGGGGGAGATAAGCTTGAGCTGATGGCCCTGGTTGGGGCCTTTGTGGCCCCTCGCTTCGACACCATGAAACACTGTCCTGTTGCTGACTCTATCGATCTGGATATAGTGGTGGACAGTATGGTCCAAAGAGGTGTCGAAGAGCTGGAGAAAGAGGGATTTCCCTGTACCGTCCTGATCGGTCCGTATGACCTGAGCGATGAGCAGTCAGGGGCCTGTTTAAAGGTCATGAGGGCCCTTGACAGGTCGATTGCGATTTTGCCCTTTACCTGGGACGGCGACGTAAAACAGCTCTTCTCGCCGTCCCAGGGCTGGGCTCCGTTCAATCCAAGCTAGCTATTGGGAGGCCAGATAGGAAGCTACGTCGAACTTCCTATCGCATCCCGTTCGGCTCATGGATCGGACGGTCCCGAATACTGGCCTTCTGGGCCAGGGTCTGTCGTGAAGCCCCATGCACCAGGCTATTCCCACGTAGCCGTTGGGGTCCCTTCCGTCTAGAGCGTAACGGTCGTTGAGGCATAGGGCGTTTTCGAATGCCTCCTCCGGCGAGTTGGACCACTGTAGTATCATCTTACCCCAGTACATCCTGAGATATCCGTGTATCCTGCCTCGGTCCACCAGCGACCTCTGGATAGAGTTCCAGAGGTCGTCGTGGGTCTCCCCAGCCTCCAGCTCTTCCCGATTGTAGACCCAGGGCCTTTTATCGCCCCTGTGGAGGTCCAGCGTCCCCTTTGACCAATCTGGAAGGGCGTCATAGGAGTCGTAATGCCTCTCGTAATAGCAGTAGTTATCGGAGAGCTCCCGTCTTATAAGAGCCTCCTCCACGAAGGGATCCGTTCCGGGGAGGTTCGCCTCCAACGCCATCTGAATGGCTCTTTGAGGCGCTATCTGGCCGAAGTGGAAGTAGGGAGACAGGCCGGATGTCCAGTCCAGGTTAGGATCGTTTCTCCTCTCGCCGTAATCTTTAAGCCTCTGGTAGATAAAAAACTTGAGTTTCTTCTCTCCTGCGTCGCTTCCAGGCTCCAAGGCAAGGGGTGACGGATACCGATCCAGATTGAGATCCATCGCCGTAGGAATCTGGTCCGCCTTGGCTGTCCCGTGGGGGTGGTGGACCGGTTCCGGAAACGGTGACATGAAGCGGTCCATAAGCCTGCGGATCTTGGGCCTTATGGTCCTGGCTGCGTACTCTCTTTTGTCCGACGTCAGCCAACATGGGACCATGTTATGGGCGTCCACCTGGATTATCCGGTGTCTATCCTGTGATATCAGCTTATCCAGCCAACCTCTGTGGTGCCGCAACGGGGAAAAATCGGCCACTATGGCGTATGGATCGGTCCTGGTCGAGTGTCTCAATATCTCCTCTCCTGGATCCCCTAAGTTAATCTTAAAGGAGATATTCAACTTTACCAGATCCATGGCGGTCTCCTCAAGACCTTTAAGCATGAAATCGTGATGTCTCAAGGAAGATCCTGGAAAGCTCTCTGTCAGGCAGAAGACCACCTCCAGTGCTCGTTCCGCCCCAAGAGCTAAATCCTGGGCATGCAATAGGGCCCAGTTGTCCCTTACCCTCTGGTCCCTGCTCATCCAGTATATAACCGGCCCTGCTCCGGTCGTGCTCTCTTGAAGTACCCTGATCCTCTCTGGGGCCACCCTGCTACCGTTCCAGTTCACGCATATCACCGCCTCTCATCGATATTTTAACAGATAAGCCCAGGAGCTTTTGCCCTGGGCTTATCTGTTAATCGGCTGAGATCGGTGTTGGGACAACGTCTCTTTTAGGTTGGCCTTCTTTATCGTAGAAGATCCCCCTCAACATAAGGGCTAATGCACCATCCCCTAGTATATTGCAGGCAGTTCCAAAACTGTCCTGAAGGGCAAAGATGGCCAGAAGTAGCCCTACACCGTCTGCATCAAATCCCAGTATGGATTGGACTATGGCCAAGGAGGCCATGACGGTTCCTCCTGGGACTCCCGGGGCTCCTATCGCAAAGATCCCGAATAGGATTATGAACAGTGTCATTGTCCCTGGTGTCGGCATAGAGCCGTAGAGCATCTGAGCTATGGTCATACAGAAAAATACCTCCGTAAGGACTGATCCGCAGAGGTGAACGGTGCTGCCAAGAGGTATAGCGAAATCTGTTACCTCCTGAGGTAACACCTTCGACTTTCTTGCACATGACAGAGTAACCGGCAACGTCGCAGCACTTGACATGGTTCCCACCGCGGTAAGGTACACCGGTCCGTAATGCTTGATGACCTCCCATGGGTTCTTCCCTGATATCATTCCAGCCACCAGGTATAGCAGGAAAAGCCATATAAAATGTCCTACTAGAACGATAAGTATCACCTTGAAAAACACCGGAAACTGTTGGGTCAACCTCCCTGTGTATCCCATCTGAGCGAAAGTGGCGGCTATGAAAAAAGGCAGTATAGGAATAACAATACGCTTTACGACGTGAAGCACCATGGCCTGAATCTCGTTAAGGAGTTTTTCAAAGGTCTCAGCTTTGGCCCAAATAGCGGCTACGCCTGAGAGCATCGCCAGTACCAGTGCGGTCATAACCGGCATTATAGGCGGTATGGATATGGAAAACAGCGACTTAGGTAGCTCTTTGAGCCCCTGTATCTCCGTGGGAATGTTGAGCCCGGGTATTATCGAATAACCTGCGATAGCTGCGAAGGCCGCTGCTCCCACGGCGGAGAGGTAGGCCATGATCAGCATGGCGCTCAGCATAGAGCTGGCCCTTTCTTTCAGCGAGGTTATAGCTGGAGCTATAAAACCGAATATAACCAGTGGGATGGTGAAGAAGATTATCTGAGATAGCAGGCCCCTTATCGCGACCACCACCTCCATAGCGCTCTCGGTTGCGTTGATGCCCAAGATAGCTCCCACCCCTATAGCTAAGAGCAGCTTGGCAATCAGCCCTGTACTTCCATCTTTTTTCAACGAAAACACCTCTTTTTCAGTATTTTATTCCGGCAAAGATAATCACCTTTTTGATTATAATCTATATTCCTTTTGGGTCAAGATATGTCTGTGGCCTGTTAACAGGATAAGTGATATGATGTGAAAAAAGAATCGAAAGGAGGAACCTTTATGGCCTATAAGAACCTGACCCCTGATGAGGAGAGGGTGATAGTCCACCGTGGCACGGAGCAGCCCTTTTCAGGGGAGTATTGCGGCACGTTTGGCAGAGGTGTCTATCGATGTAGAAGGTGTTCCTCCCCTCTGTATCTGTCGGACCATAAATTCCCCTGCTCCTGTGGATGGGCTGCCTTCGACGACGAAGTCCCGGGGGTAGTGTCTCGCCGTCCTGATCCCGACGGCATCAGGACCGAGATAGTGTGCAAAAGGTGTGATGCCCATCTCGGTCACGTTTTCGAGGGGGAGAGACTTACGATGAAGAACGTCAGACACTGC
Source organism: uncultured Synergistaceae bacterium (assembly GCA_964395085.1). Lineage (GTDB taxonomy): Bacteria > Synergistota > Synergistia > Synergistales > Dethiosulfovibrionaceae > Dethiosulfovibrio. The sequence goes on along the minus strand of CAYNAN010000086.1, from coordinate 618 downwards.
GTAAACTCTCTCTCATTGGAGTTCTTGCCCTACGAAAACTTAGAGAAAGGGCTTTTCGCTGGTGGCTGTTTTTGGGGAGTACAACACCTTTTTAGGGATCTCGAAGGGGTTGTAGCGACAACCTGCGGCTACTCCGGGGGCGACGTCGAATACCCGACCTACGAGCAGGTCTGCTCCGGTCGTACAGGGCATCTTGAGACGGTCGAGGTATGGTTCAACCCCAAGGAGATATCCTACTTGGAGGTGGTGCGATATTTCATGGAGATACACGATCCATCCCAGGTGGACGGACAGGGGCCGGATGTGGGGGATCAATATCGGTCCGCCATATTCGTGGTGGATAAAGGGCAACGCGATATCGCTGAATCGGTTGTAGACGAACTTCGGGTTGGTGGAGTGGACGTCGCGACGGAGATAATTTATGAAATGCCATTCTGGACTGCCGAACCGTTTCATCAACATTACTACGTGAGGACCGGGGCGGTTCCTTACTGTCATAGGAGAATATCCCGCTTTTAACTATAGTGGACCTCTAAAAATTCACCTTTGAGTCCCCTCGGAGAGACCGTCCCGCCTGCGCCCTGTCTCGCCCAGGCGTATTTTCGACCTGCCTGTTCC
>CAYNAN010000085.1:0-10031 GCA_964395085.1 uncultured Synergistaceae bacterium | reverse complement strand
CCTCCAATTTCCTTCAACGGGGAGAACCAGCCTTTATCGACAAGGAAAGCCGCGCTAGGATGGCCCTGCTGGCCGGTGCGGACCTGGTCCTGGAGTTACCGGTGGTATTCTCCTGCCACAACGCAGGAGTCTTCGCCAACGGTGCGGTGGATATTCTGGCGAGCACAGGCGTGGTCGACAGGATCTCCTTCGGCATGGAGAACGTGCCAGCGGATCTAGACACCATCCTTGCCATTCTAGTGGACGAACCCGATCCTTTCAAGGCCAACTTAAGATATTTTCTGGATTCCGGCCTATCATATGTACAGGCCAGGGCTGAGGCGATGGAGAAAATCCACCCTGGATCAATGGAACTCCTATCCAAGCCCAACAACAGCCTAGCCGTATCCTATCTGACAAGGATAGCCCAAAAGGGCTACGGGATAAGTGCCATGCCTATCAACAGAATAGGAGGTGGATACCACCAAAGAGAGCTACATCAATCCCATCCGAGCGCCACATCCATAAGGTTGGCCATAAGGGAGGGGAACCACACCGCTATGGACGGAATGCCAGACGAAAGTGCCTTTATCCTGAGAGAGCAGATCAAGGCGGGAAGATGCTGCCTGAAGCTGGACAAGCTTTGGGAATATCTGAGGCTTCTGCTTCTGAGGACGACTCCTGCAGAGCTCAGGGGATACGCCGAGTTCGGAGAGGGAATAGAGAACAGGTTTCTATCGCGGTCCCTCAGGGCTACTTCCTGGGACGAACTGATATCTACCTGCGTCACAAAGAGATACCCCAGAGGGCGGCTCCAGAGAAACATGATCCATTTCCTGATCAACCTAGGGCACGACCTGAACAGGGAGTTTCAGGGGAAGGGCCCCGCCTATATCAGGCCCATAGCGGCCACCCGAAGGGGAAGGGATCTGTTGAGAACGATTAAGGATAAAGCAAGTCTCCCTCTGGTCACCAGGCTCTCCCACCTCAAGGGATACCCTTATGGATCCTCCATGATGGAGCTGGAGCTGAGGGCCTGCGACCTGTGGGAGCTGCTGACCCCAAAGGGACGACCTGGCACAGAATCCAAAAGACACCCACACATGGCCTAATCCTTCTCAGGCTCAAGCCTTGGGAACCTCTCCCTCAGTCGCCTGAACACCCCCGGTGGGACCATATCCTGAACCGGACCGCCGAAGTTGAATATATCCTTTACCGCGTGGCTGGAGAGATACGAGTACCTGGCATCGGTAACTATAAATAAGGTCTCTATTTCAGGGGCCAATTGCCTATTCATCTGAGCCAGTTGAAATTCATACTCGAAATCGGAGAGAGCCCTAAGCCCTCTTACTATGATCCGGCTTTTCTGCCGTCTCAGGAAATCGACCAAAAGCCCCGCGAAAGAGTCCACCTTCACGTTGGGAAGATGACAGAGGGCCTCTCTAGCCATCGTCTTTCTCTCCTCCACGCTGAAGGTGGATTGTTTTTGTGGGTTTGTCAGAATCGATACCGTCAGCTCGTCGAACAACCCAGCTGCCCTCTCCGCTATATAAATATGACCGTTGGTTATGGGATCGAAAGATCCAGGATAGACCGCGCCAATGGGCTTTTTCAACGGACTTCCTCCTATTCCTCCTCATTTGATCGGCGCAAAAAGGAAAGAACCGATCTCCCGTACTTCCTCTCGTCGACAAGGACCAATGGATCAACCACCACCATATCGTCCTCCACCGAACGCTCTATGATTATAAGGCCCCCCTTGGCAAGCACAGAACCTCTCGAGACGAGAAGCTCCGGCAAGGACCGTCCCCATCCCCCTCCGTATGGAGGATCGGCAAAGATAAAGTCGAAGGACATATTCCGTCTGTCGATCCAGGACAGTCCTTTTCTCACGTCCATAGAGAGATGGGTGTGAAAATCGTAGCTGTTTTTTTTCCATATCTCCTGAGAACGAGATCGAAGAAGCTCCACAGAGACGACAGGATCGGCCCCTCTTCGACAGGCTTCTAGGGCAATTCTACCGGTCCCGGAGAAAAGGTCCAAAAACGATCTTCCCCTCAGATCGCCGATAATGTTGAAGAGTGCCTGGAGGACCATCCCTGTGGTGGGACGTACCTCCTTCATGACAGCGAGAGTCGTGCGGCAGCTGCTTCTACCGCTCCTTTTACCGCTGGTGTGAGATAGGGCGAGGAGGCCTCGTCGATCCTCACCAAGATCCCGTTTTCCCTCTTGACCACCCGGAGGTAAAATTTCTGCTCGTAACCGTCGTCGGTGGTTATAGTTTGAACCAACCAAGCGTCTTCCCCGTTGAAAAACACCCTTCCCAGAGTCCAGTGAGCCCCATCGCGACCTCCAGAGACATTCAAAGACCTATCCTCCAAAGGAGAGAGAGCGACCTTAGATAGATCCACAGCAACATGCATATCCGAAAAACCCCTTTCTACAGTTCGGGAGACTGTGCAGGCTCCTTTTTTCTCAAAAACCAGTATAAAAATGTCCTTGCCCTGGTCGAGCCACTTTTTCTCGTACTTTGTGGTGATCTTCCTTCTCCTGTTCACGTCGAACGAAACAAGCTCCAAACACGGATGATCCCCCAACACCTTACCGACCTCTTTTGCGTACCATTCCTCGTCGGTCGCGAGCTCAAAAAATCCGCCTATCTTCAGGATGGAGGCGAGAGTATCCGAAAATCCCCTGTGTGTCACCCTCCGCCTGGAATGCCTCTCCTTAGGCCACGGACAGGGAAAGCTCATGTAGACCTTGTCCAACGACTCATCCTCAAAACACTCCCTCAGAAGAAAGCGAGCGTCCCCCCTCAGTATCCTTACGTTAGGAACATCCTCCCTAACAACCCTTCTTATCGCCTTATCCACACAGGTCATGGATATCTCCAGACCAAAAACCGCCGAATCCGGCTCCTCCTTGGCGATATGGACCAGAAATTCACCGTTACCGAATCCTATCTCGGCTATAGACCTACCCCCCTGAGACCGGAGAACCGGCATACCGGAAAAATAGGGCTCCAATAACACGTCCAACCTTCTCATGAAAAACACTCTCCAAATTGTCATTTATTATCATTAAATATATGATTCTTTTTTTTTAATTAATGGCACTTCCCTCATCGCAGAGCTCTCCCTCTACCTCTCTGAGAAAACGAAATCGACAGCCATTATACCCTATCGGATAAGTAGAGGCGATTTGCTTTGACTATTGAACTCTCCTTGGTATAATCTACGAAGTGGGCTTGTATGGAGTATATTTTCACCACGTCGCTCTCCAGAAATAGTCCACTTTGCAAGTCGAGGTCGATAGTGTTATGATAGCTTTGTATGGGGTATACAAGCTACGTTCGATCTGCATAAATTAAGAGGGGGTAATTTTTATGGCTAAGAAGTGGAAATCCATGGACGGTAATATGGCGGCCGCGCACGTCTCCTACGCGTTTACGGAGGTTGCGGCTATATATCCGATAACTCCGTCATCCAACATGGCGGAGTACGTCGACGAGTGGGCAGCACACGGACGAAAGAACATCTTCGGTAAGACCGTACGTCTAGCCGAGATGCAGTCCGAGGCTGGGGCAGCAGGAGCCGTTCACGGGTCCCTTTCCGCCGGGTCCCTCACCAGCACATTTACCGCTTCCCAGGGGCTCCTCCTGATGGTCCCCAACATGTATAAAATAGCAGGAGAGCTTCTTCCAGCTGTCTTCGACGTCAGCGCCAGGGCCATAGCCGGTCACGCACTGTCTATATTTGGAGACCACAGCGACATCAACGCCTGTCGCGGAACGGGATTCGCAATGCTGGCCTCAGGCAGCGTCCAGGAGACCATGGACCTGACCGCTGTGGCTCACCTTTCTGCCATCCGCTCCAGCGTGCCATTTCTCAACTTCTTCGACGGATTCAGGACATCCCACGAGATCCAGAAAATAGAGGTTCTGGACTACGACGACCTGGCTAAGATGGTGGACTGGGATGCGATCAGGGAGTTCAAGGAAAAGGCACTCAACCCAGAGCACCCATACCAGAAGGGGACAGCACAGAACCCAGACATATTCTTCCAGGCAAAAGAGGCCTGCAATCCGTTCTACGACCAGCTACCTGAGATCGTAGAGGACTACATGAGACAGATCAGCGACCTTACCGGCAGACACTATGCGCCCTTCAACTATTACGGAGACCCAGAAGCAGAGAGGGTCATGATAGTCATGGGATCCGCCACCGAGGCAGCTGAGGAGACCGTAGACTACCTGATGGCCAGGGGCGAGAAGGTCGGTGTCCTTAAAGTACACCTTTACAGGCCATTCTCCGCAAGACATTTCTTCGACGTGCTTCCGGCGTCGGTTAAGAGGATAGCCGTCCTCGACCGCACCAAAGAGGCTGGAGCATTGGGTGAGCCTCTTTACCAGGACGTCTGCGCCCTGTTCAACGAGAAGGCCCAGAGGCCCCTTATCGTCGGAGGACGCTACGGACTCGGATCCAACGACACGACGCCGAGCTGGCTGAAGACCGTCTTCGACAACCTCAAGCTCTACGAACCCAAGAACCACTTCACCATAGGCATAGTGGACGACGTCACCAGACTGTCTCTCGAGCTCAAAGAGGAGATCAACGCAGCCCCTGAGGGAACCATTCGCTGCAAATTCTGGGGACTCGGATCTGACGGTACCGTGGGAGCCAACAAGAACGCCATAAAGATCATAGGCGACAACACCGACATGTACGCCCAGGGCTATTTCTCCTACGACTCCAAAAAATCCGGCGGGATAACGGTTTCCCACCTAAGGTTCGGCAAAAAACCCATTAAGTCAACCTACCTCATAAAGGACTCGGACTTCGTCGCCTGTCACAAGCAGGAGTACGTCCATCAGTACGACGTCCTTGACGGCCTTAAAAAGAACGGGACCTTCCTGTTGAACACACAGTGGACCGACCTGGCCGCGCTTGAGGAGCACCTTCCTGCAAACGTTAAGAGAGCGCTTGCGGAGAGAGAGATCGACTTCTATGTCATGAACGGCATAGATCTCGGCACGGAGATAGGCCTAGGCAACAGAATCAATATGATCATGATGTCCGCCTTCTTCAAGCTTGCCAAGGTCATACCCTACGAGGACGCCATCAAGTACATGAAGGAAGCCAACGAGAAGACCTACGGCAGAAAGGGCGAGAAGATCGTCGCCATGAACAACCTGGCAGTGGATAAGGGTGCCGATGGACTGATCAAGATAGAGGTCCCTGCTAGCTGGAAAAACGCTGAGGATTGCGCCTGTTGCTGCTGCGAAGACGACATGGTCCCTGACTTCATCCAGGAAGTTTGCCGTCCCATGAACGCCCAGAAGGGCGACGCCCTACCTGTAAGCGCGTTTGTAGGCATAGAGGACGGAAGATTCCCTAGCGGGACCTCCGCCTACGAGAAGAGAGGCGTAGCAATAGACGTCCCAGAGTGGATCATGGACAAGTGCATCCAGTGCAACCAGTGCGCCATGGTCTGCCCTCACGCCGCCATCCGCCCTGTGCTCCTTGACAGCGACGACATGGCCAATGCCCCTGAGAGCTTTGAGGTTACCGACGCCAAGGGCAAGGAGCTTGAAGGCCTCAAGTTCAGGATGCAGGTAAGCCCCCTGGACTGCTTGGGGTGCGGCAACTGCGCCGATATCTGCCCTGTGAAGGCACTCGAGATGAAGCCGATCGCAACCCAAACAGAGCCTCAGGCTGAGAACTGGAACTTCGGGGTTTCGGTCAGCGATAAGTCCGACAGGGTCAACGTCAAGACCGTCAAGGGCAGCCAGTTCGCTCAGCCATATCTGGAGTTCTCCGGCGCATGTGCTGGATGTGGGGAGACCCCCTACGCCAAGCTGGTGACGCAGCTTTTTGGAGACAGGATGATAATAGCCAACGCAACCGGATGTTCCTCCATCTGGGGAGGATCGGCTCCGAGCATGCCCTACTGCACCAACGCTCAGGGACAGGGACCAGCATGGGCGAATTCACTGTTTGAGGATAACGCTGAGTACGGATACGGCATGGCCCTTTCAGTTAAGGAGACCAGAGAAGAGCTTGCCAGCAAGGTAACCGCCCTGCTCGCAATGGACGTGGAGGAAGAGGTCAAAGCCGCCCTTCAGGCATGGCTCGACGCAAAAGACGACGGCGAGGGCTCAAAGGTAGCGGCTGAAAAGGTCAGGGATATCCTAGATATGGACCTTGGCTGTGAGGAGGCAAACTGCCTTCTCGACCAGATCGCTGAGCTAGAGGACTATCTCGTCAAAAAATCCATATGGATCTTCGGAGGAGACGGCTGGGCCTACGATATAGGCTACGGTGGACTCGACCATGTTCTCGCTTCAGGAGAGGACGTAAACGTCCTGGTGTTCGACACAGAGGTGTACTCCAACACCGGAGGTCAGTCATCCAAATCCACCCCCATCGCTGCCATTGCTAAATTTGCTGCGTCTGGGAAGAAGATAGCGAAGAAAGACCTCGGTAGAATGGCGATGACATACGGCTACGTCTACGTCGCACAGGTAGCCATGGGAGCGGACAAGAACCAGCTGATGAAGGCATTGGTAGAGGCAGAAGCCTACAATGGCCCATCACTGGTTATAGCCTACGCACCGTGCATCAACCACGGCCTCAAGGAGGGAATGGGCAGGACCCAGAACCAGACCAAGATGGCCGTCGAATCGGGCTACTGGCACCTGTATCGTTACAACCCGCTCGCGGAGGACGAGGGAAAGAATCCCTTCACTCTGGACTCCAAGGAGCCCAAGGGATCGTTCAGGGACTTTATCATGAGCGAGGTCCGTTACGCATCGTTGGTCAAGGCGTTCCCCGAGCTATCAGAGGACCTTTTCCAGGCGGCAGAGAAAGACGCAAAAAGACGTTACAACATATACAAAGCCCTCACTCAGAACAGCTAGATCCAGCTATAAAAAAAGCAAAAGGCCGGGAAAACTCCCGGCCTTTTGCTTTTTTTCTGTTGACCAATTATCGCCGTCGGTGTATAATGCTCCTCGTTGATGCGGGACGTAGCGCAGCCTGGTAGCGTACCTGAATGGGGTTCAGGTGGTCGGAGGTTCGAATCCTCTCGTCCCGACCAGATTTATCAGCGGGAAGCTCTTGAGCTTCCCGCTTTTTGTTGTACCGACTCTCCACAGAGAAAGGTAGGATGCATTTGATCGCGAAGGACGACTTCACCCCAAGGACCAGTCTGGGGCAGAATTTTCTCGTTAACCTCGACATAGTCAGGAGAACGGTGGAAAGAGCCGATATCTCCGAGGATGACGTTATCCTTGAGGTAGGCCCTGGTCAGGGGGTCCTGACCAGGGAGATACTGAATTCTCCCTGTAGGCATCTTCACTCGGTCGAGATAGACAGAAGGCTAGAGCCTTTTTTGGCGGACTTAATCGATGAGCCCAGATTCTCGTTACACTGGGGAGACGGCGTGACCTTCGACTACGAAAACCTCGACCCTATTCCCAACAAGGTGGTGGCGAACATACCGTATCACGTCACGACCCCTTTGATATGGTCCATCATGGAGTCTTTGGCGGTGAAGGGCCTCAGCTACATGATACTAATGGTCCAAAAGGAGGCGGCTGACCGCCTGGTGGCCCCCAGAAACACAAAAGAGAGGTATCCCCTTGGGATCACAGTTGAGGCTATGGGAAGGGCCAAGACGTTCATGAAGGTCTCCCCCGGATCGTTCCGTCCTGTTCCCAGGGTCTCCTCCGCCCTGGTGGAGATAGAGCTAAACCAAAGGCAAGACCTCCCTGGAGACGAGCTATGGAGAAAGATCCTCAGGACCTCGTTCTCACAGAGGAGAAAAAAACTGATCAACAACCTTATCTCTATGGGATGGGACAAAGACACACTGATATCCTGGCTGGAGATATCGGAAATTCCTCCCTCCGCTAGAGCAGAGGAGCTCACCGTCGAACAGTGGCTAGCTCTGTTGAAACTGGCCAAGGATAGTTAAGCCCTAAAACAGAGAGCCCAGCTGAACTGTAAGTTCAGCTGGGATCTCTGTTTTGATGGACCTAAAAACTAGTTGATCCTGTCCTTGAGGGCTTTTCCAGGGCGGAAAGCGGGGACCTTCTTAGCAGGGATCTCGATGGTCTTCTCCGGGTCCTGAGGGTTGCGACCTGTCCTTGCCGCCCTCTCCCTCACCTCGAAAGTTCCGAAACCGACCAGCTGCACCTTGTCCCCCTTCACGAGGGCCTCCTCGATCGACTCCAGAACGGCAGATACTGCCTCTCCCGCCGCCTTCTTGCTTAGCTCTGCGGACTTAGCCACTGCCTCTATCAATTCGGTCTTTGTCACTTCAAACTACCTCCTCAAAAGGATAAATATGTAAAAAGACACCTGAACCACTATCGCTCCTACGTGTAAGGCACCACTGCTATTTTTATCAGCTACCAGAGCTACGGTCAAGCCTTATCGCTTTTTTCCGTCGCTGTTTCTCCAAAAAAGCCTTATCGGAACCCCGTCGTAGTCCCCCAGTTTCCTTATTTGGTTCACCATGTGATTCTCGAAAGACCTTGTGACTATCTCCCTCTCGTTCACGAAGAAAACAAAGGTAGGCGGCTCGGAGTCGGCCTGGGTACAGTAGTATATCCTGAGAAGCTTACCTTTCTTGTCCGACGGCAGCCTCTCGAAGGCCAGGACATCCCTCAATAAGCCGTTTAGCTTCGTGGTGCTAACCCTGCCCCTTCTGCGTTCATAGACCCCTAATATGGCCCCTAATATTTTCTCCCCAAGGCCTCTACCAGTCGTCGCTGAGGTAAAAAGAAGGGGAGCGTGGCTGACGAATCCCAGGGAGTCTCTGACGAGATCCCGTTGCTCATCCCCAAGTTTATCCGAGGTTCCCTTCAGGAGATCCCACTTGTTCATGGCCAGGACGATTCCTTTACCCCTCTCGACAACAGAGGCCGCCAGCTTCTTGTCCTGATCCGTGACCCCTTCAGAGCCGTCCATCACCAAAATGGCTACGTCGCATCTGTCCAGGCTCTCCATGGTACGAACAAAAGAATAATACTCTATATCGTCCTTGAAGCGGCTTTTCTTCCTCAAACCTGCCGTATCGATAAGCCTTAGCATCGTGCCGTTCGCAAGCTCCATAACCGAGTCGATCGAATCCCTTGTGGTACCAGGGACATCGCTGACCAGCGAGCGATTTTCCCCCAACAGCTGGTTTAATATGCTGGACTTGCCCACGTTAGGCCTTCCGATCAGGGCTACTCTGACCTCGCCCTCTTCCCGTTCCTCATGTGCCTCTTCGGGCAGCATCTCAACTACTCTATCGAGTAGGTCATCCACTCCCCTGGCGTGAACAGCGCTGACCCCTATTACGTCGTCAAAACCGAGGGGATAGGCATCGTAGACCATATCGTCGAACTTCATGTCATCAAGCTTGTTGACGACCACTATAACCGGCTTGGGTTTTCCCTTCCTTATCACCATGGCGATATCCTCGTCCATCCAGGTGATGCCCTCTCTGCCGTCCATGGTGAAGAGTATGACGTCGCTCTCCTCCATCGCTTGAAGGATTTGGGCTTTCATTCCCTCCATTATGGGATCCTCGTCCCTCAACAGAAGACCTCCTGTATCCACCATGTAAAACTTTTTGCCGCGCCATTCGACATCGCCGTAAAGCCTGTCTCTGGTGACGCCTGGCATATCGTCGACGATGGCCCTCCTCTCTCCGATAAGACGGTTGAAGAGCGAGGACTTACCAACGTTAGGACGACCTACTATAGTTACTATCGCCATGCTTTCCTCCCTAATCGGTCCATAGGACCACCTTTGGATAAGACTTAGACCCTATGGAGAAAAATTCCTCCATGGCTCTGTACATCGAGGACAATCGAGTGAACGCCACCCAAACTCTGTCATCTTTAGGGTCAGGATCCATCACGTCCCCACCAGCCAAGGCGAGGGACTCGGAAAACCTGTCCTTATCCTCTCCCAGACAGGAGACCTCCGCTAAATACCTGAAAGGAGGCATCTCAACATCCGCCCTCTCTCTGAGCTCCCTTTCCCAAAACACGGTCC
>CAYNAN010000084.1:1843-10058 GCA_964395085.1 uncultured Synergistaceae bacterium | reverse complement strand
CGGAGGGTGAAGCGAGGCTGGAGCCTGGAGGAGCTTCGGAGGGCCTGCGAATGAAGGAGGAAGCAAGTTGAAGTACACCAGTCCTTTCAGGGGCAGACGGCAGATCAACCGGATAAAGCGGGCCATTTTGGATCGTCCCGGAAGGGCGAGCAGGGAGGCGGCTTTGAGGGATCACGCTCTGTTTGTCTTTGGTATCAACTCGGCTCTTAGGATCGGGGATCTGCTGTCCCTGTCCGTCGGGGATGTTCTGGCCGGTAAGGGCTGTCGTATCAGGGTCGAGAACGAGATAAGGGTCCAGGAGGGGAAGACCGGCAACGTCCGAACCTTCCCTCTGGTCGAGAAGATCCAGGAGGCCCTCAAGGATTATCTGAGGTTTAGGAAGGACAAGAGGGGTTTGAAGCCCTGGGAGCCTCTTTGGGCCTCGGTCCGTGGCAGGGATAGGGCTAGGGCCATATCGAGGATGCAGGTCTATCGGATGCTTAACGATGCCGTCGAGGTGGCAAACAGGGTGGCCCCTTCGGCGGAAAGGATCAACCTTAGGACCACCTCTATCGGCTGTCATTCCATGCGAAAGACCTTGGGCTATATGCTCTACTACGAGGGCGATTCTGTTCCTCTGGCGGATATCCAGACCATGTACGGCCATTCGTCGGAGAGGATCACCCTTCGGTATCTGGGAATAACCAAGGAGATCACCGACGCCCATTACAGGGCTTTGAACCTCTGATCTGCCCCCTGATCTAGGGATTTATACAACTTAACCGCTTGTCACGGATGTGAAATTTTAGTCTTGCTTTAACGACAGCTTTCTTGCCTTAGAGGCTCTAGGGTTAAACATCGTGGTTTTTGACCTCCATTAGCTCCAAACCGACGATAAGGATTCAGTATTTGCAAGGGTTTGGAGATTAGGAGGGTAAATAATGGATGGCTCTTTTAGGAGCAAATTTAATCGTTTTTCCGGTATGTTGGAGAAAGAGGGCCTTTTCGTGATTAATAAATCTCCGGCGGATGGGCCACGGAGCCTGTGTTGGTGGGCCTTCCGGTAATCGGTTGTTATAGGTGACTCCCTGCTATTGAGTTACGTATAAGGGTTGGGAAAAAGAGGCAGATTTTGGCTTGTCGAAGAGGCGAAAAGCCTTTTGTCGCAAGGGCTGAGAGGTTACGGGTCCTTCCTGAGCCGGAGAGCCTCAGGGGTCGCTTTCAGCGCAGGTAATATCTCGATTAAAATGTGATTTTAGGGTTAAATGTAAAACATCAAATATCAAGAAAACGGCGACATTAAACACCAAAACAGGGTGGAAACTGAAGTTCACTAGGGAGGTGATCGGCCTGGCAAAGCCCAACGTGAAGGTGGAGGGTGACGTCATTTTGCTGTCCACCAAACGATGTGCCGCTTTCTTTGGGGTTACGTCTAAGACCCTTCTGGAGTGGAAGCAGACCGGTTGTCCTCAGTCCGGCAGAGGATGGTGGAATCCTGAGGAGGTGTATCGGTGGAGGTGTGGTCTTGAGACCGAGCGATCCTCTTCCGAGGGCAGCGGCAGTTATCAGGCTATGAAGCTGAAGGCCGAGGCGGAGTATCGAGCGGCGAAGGCGGCTCAGGAGGAGATTCGCCTGGCGGTTTTGAAGGAGGAGTATATCCCCTTCGGTCAGGTTGAGGAGGCTTGGTCGGATCGGCTGACGGTGTGTCGAACGAATATGTTCGGCTGGGTCCATAATCTCCCTTCTTTGCTGGAGGGTATGTCCAGGGTGGAGATACAAAAGACCCTGGAGGACGAGGTTCAGGCTCTGTGGGAGGGCTATTCCAGGGATGGCCCTTTTACCCCTGAGCCCGATTCAGATTCAAAGGAGGAGGAATAGCGGTGGTTATCCCCTGGACTAAAGGAGAGCTTGCGGCCTGTAAGCCACCGGAGAGGATCACCGTCAGCGAGTGGGCGGACCGGTATCGGGTTTTGACTCCCAGGCTGGCGGCTAAGCCGGGGCCTTGGCGAACGTCCTATATATATGCCCTACCTCAAAAAGATCATGGACACCTGGATCGATCCGGGGGTGGAAGAGATCGTCCTCTGCAAGGGTGCTCAGGCCGGGGCGTCGGAGGCGGCGAATAACTGCCTTGGCTACACGATCTGTCAGGACCCTGGGGCGGCTATGGTGGTCTATCCCACCGAGGATGTGGCTCAGTGGGCCAGCGAAAATCGGCTTCAGGACATGATAAAGACAAGCAACGTATTCAAGGGGATCTTTCGAGAGAGGGAGTCGGACAGGCTTGAGCTCCAGTTTAGGGGGATGTACGTCGCTTTGACCGGGGCCAATAGCCCTGCGTCTTTGGCTTCCAAGCCCGTTAGGTACGTTATCTTCGACGAGATCGACAAGTATCCCGCCTTCGCCGGACGAGAGGCCAACCCCTTGAAGCTTGGCAGAGAGCGAACGAAAACCTTCCGTAACAGGAAGCTGATGTATATCTCCACTCCGACGCTGGAGAGCGGAAACATCTGGAGGATGCTACTGGGGTGTGATGTGGTGTACCGATACGAGGTGGCCTGTCCTCGATGCGGAGAACTCTTCCCTCTGTCTTTTAAGGATATCTGCTGGCCGAAGGAGATGACCGAGGCCCTCAGAGAGGAGGAGGATATCACCGCAAGGCAGAGGATTATCTCTCAGGTTGAGGACAAGGCGTGGTATCGCTGTCCTCGATGTCAGTGTCACCTTGAGGACAAGCACAAGACCTTTATGCTCTCCACCGGCTGCTGGGTTCCCCAGGGAGGCAAGCCCGATAAGGTTCGTCGGGTGGGGTTCCACTGGAACTCTATCTATTCTCCTCAGGTATCCTTTGGCTCTGTTGCCGCCGAGTTCCTTCGGTCGAAGGACAGTCCAGAGGACCTGATGAACTTCGTCAACTCCTGGTTGGCTGAGCCCTTCCGTGACTCGGTGGCCAAGGCGGAGCCCGAGAGGGTTATGGAGGCCGTTGGCACTCACGAGAGAGGCCTTATCCCCGATGGGGCTGTGGCTATTACCGCCGGGGTGGATATCCAGAAGTCCGAGGCCTATTACGTGGTTCGTGCCTGGGGGCCTGGGCTTACGTCCTGGCTTATCGAGTATGGCCGGTTCGACACCTGGAACGAGACGGACCTGCAAGACGGTTTGAGGGCCCATATCGTGGAGCCGGTTTTCCGCTTCAGCGACGGCAGGGTCTGCCAGATCAACTACTGTCTGGTGGACTGTGGGTATAGGACCGACGAGGTTTACGACGCCTGTGTGGTCTATGGGGACGTGCTTTGTCCCGTTAAGGGGTCCTCTAGGATTATGGACAGCTACTACCGTAGGCATATGGTGGACCGGAAGGACCGAAAGAGCCAGGACGGTTTGGTGATGTTGGAGGCCAACACCTCTCTTTTGAAGGATTTTATCTTTGGCCGGATGGTTAAAGAGCCTGGCTCCCGTGGGTCGTGGTCCCTTTTCAGAGGGTGTCCTAGAGAGTACGCCGAGCAGATAGCTTCGGAGCATAAGGTTATGGTGAAGACCAAAAGCGGGGAGGTCAGGCACGAGTGGCGAAAGATCTCCGGCCATGGGGCAAACCACCTCTTAGACTGCGAGGTCTACGCCTCTTTGGCCGCCAGGATGATGAACCTTCACTATATGCCGACGGAGGAAGAGAGGGAGAGCCTGGGCAGGCCCCAGGTGGAAGAGGAAAATTCCTGGCTGGATTCGGGCTCAGGAAAGGGCTGGTTTAGCTAGAGGAGGTGGATCGATGACCCCGAGAGAAGAGCTGGAGATGTACGAAAAGACCCTCCAAGCGGTGTTGGAGGGGGGCCAGGCAGTGGAGGATAACGGCCTGAAAATAGAGAGGGTGAACATGGCTCACATTCAAAAGCGAATAAAGGAGCTTCGGAGTGCTTTGAGCATCGAGGACGGAGGAGGTAGTCGTGTCGTGGTTTGGTAAGGCGGGCTTCGCGCTGGATAGGGCTATCGGTATGGTGGCTCCCTCTGTGGCCCTTAGAAGGATGTCCGACAGGGAGAGGATGGAGTCTTTAGTCGCCAGTCGTAGCTACGACGCCGCCAGACTGGACCGGTACGGCAGCGGCTGGACTCCGGTAAATCAGAGGCCAGACGAGACCGACAGGGTGTACAGAGACAGGATAAGGGCGAGGGCAAGGGACTTAGAGAGGAACAACGGCATAGCCCAAAGCGTTCTGCTTGCTCTGGAGCGTAACGTCATAGGCACAGGGCTAAGGCCTCAGGCTAAGGTTTTGGATAAGTCGGGCTACGAGATGGACGACCTTAACAACCAGCTGGAGGCTCTTTGGGAGGTGTGGGCCAAGCCGGATAACTGCGACGTTACGGGCCACGATAGTTTCTATGGCCTCCAACGGATGATGCTTCGCCGGATGGTGACCGACGGGGAGATCTTTACCATGATGGTGGCCACCGGGGAGTATCTGCCCCTACAGGTCCAGCTTGTGGAGGCCGACGCCCTGGCGACGTGGATCCCCGGCAAGAAGGACCTTCGGATAGTCTCCGGTGTCGAGGTGTCCCCAACCTGGAAGCCTGTAGGGTATTGGTTTTACAAGGACAATATTGACGGTATTCCCACCGAGGCGGTGAGGGTTCCGGCGGAGAGGGTGTTCCCTCTGTTTCTGAAGACCAGGCCTCAGGCGGTCAGGGGCATGAGCCAGTTTGCTCACGTCATGGGCAACATAAAGGACTCGGGGGAGTATATGGACGCCGAGCTTATGGCGGCAAGGGTGGCGGCCTGTTTCGCCGCTTTCGTTAAGACCGGATCCGGTGGCCCTGCTTCCGTGGGCCGTAGCGGCATGATCCAGGATAGGTCCGGTCGGGATAAGCCGGTGACCAGGCTGGAGCCTGGGATTATAAACACCCTGCCCGAAGGGGCGGACGTCACCTTCGCAAACCCGACCCATCCCAACGCCGGAGCGTCGGACTTCGTTACCCTCCAGCAGAGATTGGTGGGGGCCGGTATGGGCCAAAGTTACGAGGCAGTGAGCCGGGACGTGAGCCAGACAAACTACAGCTCAGCCAGGGCGGCGGCTTTAGAGGACGAGGCTGGATATAAGGTTTTGAGGCAGCTTATCGTCGAGAAGGTGATGGAGCCGGTATGGAACTCCTTTGTGGCTTCCTGCGTCCTGTCGGGGAAGGTGACCATAAGGGACTATTTCTCTCAGCCTGAGGTCTATAACCGCTGTCGGTGGGTTCCTCCAGGCAGACAGTGGGTCGATCCCCTAAAGGAGGTGGTGGCCACCACAAAAGAGCTTTCCGCCGGCCTGACTACGTTGCAGGATGTCTGTGCCTCCAAGGGCAGGGATTGGCGAGAGGTGTTAGAGCAAAGGGGCCGGGAGATGGAATACTGGAAGAGTCTGGGGCTGGATGAGTCGGAAGGGACGAAAGAGAAAGGATGATCTTATGACTATTGGGAGCTACGGCAGGAGAGATCAACCCTCTGAGGGCGTTCGCTATCAGGAGATAGCGGGCTTTGAGGGACGGAAGGCGGAAGAGGGCTCCCGAACTGTGGAGCTCTCTTTTTCGTCGGAAAGCCCGGTTACTCGGTGGGATACGACGGAATATCTGTCCCATAGCCCTGGGGCGGCGGACTTTAAGCGGTTTGAGGAAATGGGAGTCCTCCTGTGGAACCATAGGTCCGATCAGCCTATAGGGGCCATAGAGAAGGTCTGGATCGACGAGGCCACCAGAAAGGGTAAGGCCCTGGTCCGGTTCGATGACGATGAGGAAAGCGATAAGGTGTATCGAAAGGTCCTGTCTGGATCTTTGAAGGGCGTTTCGGTGGGCTACAGGGTGAACAACTGGGAGGAAGTGCGGTCTGGCAACGTCTCAAGCGATGGCCGGTTTAACGGCCCCTGTTTTGTCGCCACCCGGTGGGAAGGGCTTGAGATTTCCATAGTATCCGTTCCGGCAGATTCCTCGGTGGGGATCGGTCGGAGCGCAGAAGCAGAAGGAGGAGACGACGAAGTGAAAAGAAATATGCCTTTGCCTGGTGATGGAACCAGAAACGGAGCGGGGACGGGGCCGGAGGGCCAGGGTCAGCCGGAGAACCGGAGTCAGCCCCAGGGACAGCCGGAGGGGCCTGCCAACCCCGATGATTCGATCAGCAGGGCTATCAGGGAGGAGCGGGAGAGGGCTTCGGAGATCCAGCAGATGGCGAGGTCCTTTAGCCTGGACCTTGAGGAGTTCGTTAGGTCGGGGGCCAGCGTGGAGTCCGTGAGGGCGGAGGTGATCAAGAGGCTCCAGGCGGACAGACAGCCTCTTAACGTCCCGGGGACTGTGACTAAAGACGAGAAGGAGAAGTTTCGTTCCGCCGCTGTGGATGCCCTCTGTCTTCGTGGTGGGGTGGATGTGAAAGACCCTGCTCCCGGTGCGGCGGATCTCCGGGGCTTTCGGCTTGAGAGGCTGGCGGAGGAGTGCCTTGTAAGAAACGGCGAGAGTCCGGGCTTTCATCCCATGGAGATGATAGGCCGTGCCCTCACTACCTCCGATCTGCCGGTTATCCTGGGCGATGTCGCCAGGGTTTCCCTCATGGACGGGTGGGGCTTCCAGGAGGAGAGTTACCTTAAGTGGATGGACGACTCCGGCGTGGTCTCGGACTTTAAGGAGCATCGAGGGGCCAGGGCCGGAGAGGTTGACGATCTGCTCCCTATAACCGAGGACGGGGAGTACAAGGCAGGGTCTATGGGCGAGGAGTCGGAGGCCTGGAAGATAGGAACCTTCGGCAGGGTGTTTTCGATCTCCAGGCAGGCGATTATAAACGATGCCCTCGGAGTCTTGACCGACACGCCTAAGAAGATGGGCGAGGCCGCCAGACGTAAGGTCGCCGACGTGGGATATCAGGCCTTTTTGGATAACCCCAAGATGGGGGACAAGAAGGATCTGTTCTGTGCCGCCCACAACAACCTCCAGGCCGCCGCTGCTTTCAGCTTTACCGACTTCGAGGCCACCCTTGCCGCTTTGTCCACTATGGTTATGGCGATGAAGAGGCAGACCGACCTCAGTGGCAAGAGGCGTCTGACGGTGGTCCCCAAGTTTCTCGTGGTTCCTGTGTCTCTGGAGCTGGCGGCGAGGCGGTTTTTGAAGCAGACCGAGACCCCCCTTTCGGTGGATACCGCGGCTAATAAAGCCACCGGAGGAGGATCTAACCCCTACGCCGGGGCCTTCGAGCTTGTATCAGACCCCAGGCTGGACGACGTGAGCGAGACCGCTTTTTACCTTGCCGCCGAGAAGGGCAAGACGGTAAAGCTGTTTTTCCTGAACGGGATAAAAGAGCCTTATCTGGAGCAGCAGCAGGTCTGGAACGTGGACGGAACCAGCTACAAGGTGCGTATAGACGTAGGAGCCAAGGCCATGGACTGGCGAGGCTTTCAGAAGAACCCTGGGGCATAGGCTCCGGGGTTCTTTGATTTGAAGGGAGGAGAAACTATGAGGAGTTACGTTCAAAGCGGAAGCAGGATGGATTATTCCCCCGATGCCGATGTCTTTGTGGATCAGGTGGTGGTTTTAGGCGGTCGTATCGGGGTTGCGGTGACCGATATTCCCGCTGGGAACCTGGGAGCTTTGGCGGTTTCTGGGGTGTTTCAGCTCCCTGCGGTTACAGGGGAGGGCTTTTTGCCTGGGGAGGAGCTTTTCTGGGATGCCTCTGTGGGCAAGGTGACGAAGGACAAAACCGGTGACAAGCCCAGGGCAGGGTATGTCTTCGCCCCTAAGGCGGCCTCGGTTGCGACGGTGGATGTGAAGATAGACTGATGGCTTCCTTTCGGGATCACCTGGTATCGGCCGCTGAGTCCCTCATGGAGGGAGATCTGGCGGAGACGGTCTTCTACAACGGCGTGGAGATCCGGGCCATAGTCAGGCGGGGCAGAAGTGCCCAAGACGGCACAGGCTTCAGCAGCGAGGGGTCTTCCACCGAGGGAACCATAAGGGTGAAGCTGTCGGACGTTACCCCAGAGGAAGGGGACATGGTGGAGATTTCCGGCGAGGGCTGGTCGGTGGTTCGGGAGATCTCCCGATCGGTGGCCACGGTGCTTCTGGAGGTCCGTACCGATAGATCGGTGTTTTGAGGAGGGATCGCCTTGTCGGTGACTATTTCTTGGGAGGACATGGCAACTCCATGGGTTGAGGACGTCATAAAGGTAATGCCCAATATGCGCCGCAGGGCCTTGAAGTCCCTGGGCTGGTGGATGCAGAAGGAGATAAG
>CAYNAN010000084.1:0-1743 GCA_964395085.1 uncultured Synergistaceae bacterium | reverse complement strand
ATGAGATGAAGACTCCGCCGAAGAGAAAACATAAAGTGTATGGGAGTTGGTGGTAGCCCTATGAGGTTGACTCAGGTAATGATGGATGTGCGA
The DNA here is from genome assembly GCA_964395085.1 of uncultured Synergistaceae bacterium. Lineage (GTDB taxonomy): Bacteria > Synergistota > Synergistia > Synergistales > Dethiosulfovibrionaceae > Dethiosulfovibrio. The sequence continues at coordinate 1,650 of CAYNAN010000084.1, read as the reverse complement.
GACATGATAGCCCGGTCCGATGAGGTCCGGGCTTTTTGTATGGAGAAGTTCGGGAAGCCCCCGACGATCATGGCGGGGTACAACGCCCGCCGTCCTCCGGTAGACGATGAGCTCCCGACGGTGATCCTTATCCCCGACAAGAGCGATTTCGATATGGGAGGCAAAGGAGAACATAAGATTGTTATGACCTGGGCTGTGTCCAACGGCTTAGTGGAGAAAGAGGACAACCTGGTTACCTTTCCGGGCTTCCTCCAGGTGGACGAGCTGGGAGAGCTTTTGATTGCCGCTTTGGAGCCTGTAGGGTCTCAGTATCGGATAACCTACACCGGCTACGATCTTCACAGCTCCGAGCAGGCCCCGGCCTTCGTCGGTGAGATCGAGCTGGCTATAGCTGAGTGGTGAGGGGAGTGGTTTAGATGGCAAACGTAAGAAATCCCAACAACATTATCCTGGGATCGGGAAAGATGTATCTCGACGGCGAGGACGTCGGTCAGCTTAAAGACGATCTGACCTTCGACCACGAGAAGGAGATGTACGAGCTCAAGGCCGGGTTCCCTGCGACGGTGGTCCTGTCCGCCCTGATAGGGGAGTCTTTGAGCCTGGACTTCAACATGCTTGAGACGAACCTAGACGTTATCTGTCGGATTATGCCCGAGTATGCCCCTATCGCCGGAGGGTCCGGGACGGCCACCGCCACCGATGAGGTTGTGGCCCTGTTCGATTCGACCCATACCATGCTGGCAAAGGGAAGGGTCGATGGGAACGCCACGGTCACCACCGTATCGGGAACCGCCCTGACCGAGGGAACCGACTACTATCTGGACCGTCTGGAAGGGAAGATCTACAGGGTTCCATCCTCCTCGAAGGTCGCCGACGGAGAGGATGTTAAGGTCACATATACCTACAGGACCTACGAAAGCAAGGGCTTTGGCGTCGGTGGTGGAGCCTCTACGGACAAGACTTTCCGGGTGGACTTCTACCACAAGCGTCGGGATGGGCTGTATCGCCACATTCGGATCTGGAAGGGGAAGGTAAAGGGCAACTTCGCCATGGCCTTCAAAGAGGCTTCCGAGGCCCCTCTGGCGGTAAAGGTTACCGCTATTGCGGACAGCAGCAAGCCAGCGGGACAGCAGTTGATGACCGTCATGGACGTTCCAGCGGAGGCGGTTCCCGGAGGAGGATGGTAATGGTCATTCGCCATTTCCCCGATCCTCCCAGGCTGGTTATAACCATAGGAGGGAAACCTCACAGGCTGAAATACCTCACAAGGGCGGACGTCTCCGCCCTTGTGCTGGCCATAAAGGAGCTTTGCGAAGACAGAATACCCGACAGGAGAGAGGCGATGGAGGCCCTTTTGTCCGACAGAAAGGTTCTGGACCCCCTGCTGATGGACTGCTTTCCCACGGCGGAGTCCCTTCCTGCGGAGGATATGGAGGTTAAGGCCGGGCTTTTGGGCATTGTGTGGGAGGCAAACCAGGTGAGCGAGATCCTGGAGGATCTTAACCTCGATAGGTCCGGCGAGGGAGAGGAGGACGGCGATAACGATCCTCTGGGATGGCCTAAGTTCTGCCTCCACATGAGGCGAGCTTTCGTGATTGACGAAGATACTATGTTCCACCGCTGGACCTACTGGCAGTTCGTCGGCTTCTT
>CAYNAN010000083.1:0-10181 GCA_964395085.1 uncultured Synergistaceae bacterium | reverse complement strand
CCTGTCCCTGGGGTTACCTCCGCTCTTATCGCAGAGCCTTTGATAAAGCTCGGTCATCCTTGTTTTTCCATGATCGATAGACGAGAGGACGCCCTTGACAGAATAACGTCGTTAGTGGACGATGGAGACGTGGTGTTAACCGTTGGGGCCGGTGACGTCTCAGATATCGGAGATGTCCTAGTTAAGGAGATTGCTCACCGGGAGATTATCCCCAGGTCTGTCGCTATGGGGGCCTGATCACGTGGTGATCTCCTGTGAGGGATAGCAGGAAGGGAATCCTTCCTCTTTTGCTTCTTGTCTCCTTTTTAGTTGCCTTCCCTTTTCGGATAGAGAGGTCTTTTCAATGGTTTCGCCTCAGGAGAATTGAGGTCAAGTCTTGTCCTTCTGTAAGGGTCGAGCGCCTGCTTCTTTCCTCTGTGGACGCAGGGGCTTTACGTTTTTGGCCGGTGCTTTTGTTGGATAATGGAGCTTCTTTCAGAGATGTCGTGATGGGGAAAGAACCACTGAGGGTATCTAGAAAGATAGGTTGGGGAGATGTGGAGTTTAAAGTGGTTCCCCTTGAGGTTGCCTTTGCCTTCAGATGGAATGACAAAAGGTGGTTTTTATCCAGGGATGGATTGGTCTGGCAGGACTCTCACCCTTTAAACGAGGAGTATTATGGTGTCAGGTCTGACGATTTTTCGATAGTTATCGATCCTTCCATGCCACCCCCTGTATCAGGGGATTCTGCAGTGCTTGAATTTAAGTATGATGTTCATGACTTTATCAAGTTTATCGATAAAGTGTCGTCTCTCAGCTGGCCTGGGAAGTTGGAGGCACTTCGTCTGTACAGAGAAGGGGGGGTGGAGTTAGGCTCTCTCTATCTGAGCAGACAAGATGGCGGTGGTTTTTTTACCGTCATCGTGGATAGGGGCAGGGATCTGTCCAGTGTCGTTGCGGCGGTGTCGGATCTTATCGATTCAGGTGCTGTGACCAACAGCGGATCGGTGATAGACTCGTCCTATGAGGGTAAGATCATAACCAGAGATATTTAAGATCTATTGTGCGGGAAGGGAGCGATGGGTTCGTGAAGAAAGACCCTGAGATGTTTGTAGGCCTGGATCTAGGCACCTCAAAGGTGTCCGTCGTCGTGGCTGAGAAGGATAGCCGCTCTGACGAGGCCCAAATAATAGGTGTTGGTCAGGCTCCCTCCGCAGGCATAAGAAAGGGCATGATAGTGAACCTTGAACAGGCGGTCCTGTCGGTTCGTAAAGCCCTGAAAGAGGCGGAGACCATGGTGGGGTTTCCCCTGGACGAGGTTACGGTAGCATTCAGTGGGGTAGAGATAGATAGCGTGGTATCTCACGGTATGGTCTCGCTTGGCAGAACCCCGAGGCAGATTGACCTAGATGACGTTGAAAGAGTAATAGAGACGGCTCAAAGCGAGCTGGCGGTATCCTCGAATCGATGCGTTCTTCATACCATACCTGTTAAATACTCGATAGACGGCAACACCGGTATAGACGATCCTCTCGGTATGACTGGGATAAGGCTGGAGATAGAGCTTCAGTCGGTGCTGGTTTCGACGACCGCACTTCAGAACGTGGTGAACTGTGTTGAGAGAGCTGGAGTCGCGGTAACCGGTCTGGTTGTGAAGCCCTTGGTATCGGCCTTGGGAGCCTTATCTGCAGAGGAGAGAACCGCCGGTGCTGTGGTTATATCCATAGGAGGAGGCACAACCGGTATAGCCATTTTTGTGGATGGCAGGCCGGTCAAGCTTTCCGTTGTCCCTATAGGTGGCGATCATATAACCAACGACCTAGCTTATGTCGCTAAGATACCTATAAGCGTGGCGGAGGAGCTTAAGAAAAGGCTATCTCTGGAGCCATCCTCAGATGACGAGGAGTTCGAGATAGTCATAAGGGGAAAAACCAAGGTCCTGCCCGCCGATGCATTGGTGGAGGTTATATCGTGCCGCATGGAGGAACTTTTTTCCCACCACGTGAAGGCTTTCCTGGAAGGTATGAACTATCATGCCTTCCCTTCCGGTATAATCGTAACAGGAGGGGTCGCCCTTACTGAGGGTTTGGAGACTTTCGTGTCGGAGGTTATGGGACTGCCGGTCAGGGTTGGGGTTCCTATAGTCTCTCATCAGATGCCGCCAGGGGTCAGCTCATGTCAGTACGCGTCTTTGGCCGGCATCGTGCGTTACCTTGTGGAGAAAGATCGCCATAAGTACAGATACATAGAGACCCCTATAGATGTTCTTCGTGGGGGGGGCTATGTTTCCATCAGGGGCAAAACGCCTCGTCGCCTTCCCAAAGGGGAGGACGTCACAGGGGTTTTTGACTCCATAAAGCGGGCCTTTAAGGACCTGTTTTAGAAAGCCAGCTGCGGGGAGGTCGTAACTATGGACATGAATGGAGTCTTCAAAATAAACCCTGAGACTAGTCCTCACAGGGAGGTTATCAAGGTAATAGGTGTAGGTGGAGGAGGGGGCAACGCCTTAAACAACATAATCCGCAGTGGTGTAACCGGAGTGGAGTTTTTGGCTGTGAACACCGATATGGCTTCCCTCAGTTTATCTGAGGCTCCAACCCGTCTCATATTGGGTAAGGAGCTTACTAAGGGACACGGAGCAGGAGCGGACCCACAGATAGGACATGGAGCTGCCAAGGAGTCTTTTGACGAGCTGAAAGAGGTCCTGATCGGAGCGGATATGGTCTTCCTTACCGCTGGTATGGGTGGTGGCACCGGAACAGGGGCTAGTCCAGTTATAGCAGAGATCGCTAAAGAGACCGGGGCCCTGGTGGTAGCTGTCGTTACGACCCCGTTCTTTTGGGAGGGGAAAAGACGCAGGGATCAGGCGGAGCTAGGCATAAAGACGCTTCAAGAGAAGGTCGACGCGCTGATAGTGATAGAGAACGATAAGCTTATGGAGATCTCCGACAAGAACACGGTTCTCACCGATGCCTTCCGAATGGCGGATGACGTGCTTCGTCAGGCGGTCCAGGGGGTCACTGATTTAATTTTAAGGCCAGCGCTTGTTAACGTTGATTTTGCCGATGTTAGATCGGTTATGCAGAACGCTGGGTCTGCCATAATGGGTATAGGTGAGGGAAGAGGCGATACCAGGGCGGTCATGGCTGCTCAGGCGGCTATAAATAGTCCTTTGATGTCCATACCTATGGCTGGCGCTAAAGGCGTTCTGTTTAACGTCACAGGTGGAGCTGACGTGGGCATATTCGAGATCCATGAGGCGGCTAGAATAATCAACGAAGCCTCCGACGAGGATGCCAATATCATCTGGGGAAGTGCTGTCGACCCAGAGATGGAGGACCGGATCAGAATAACCGTTATAGCCACCGGTTTCTCCGATTATGGATCTATCAAACAAAAGGAAAGGCCTTTTGGGGGCTCGAAGCCTTCTCTTCCAGTGAGGCAGGATAAGGAAAAGAGGGCAACCGGTGTTAGGCTGGAGCCCGCCGATCTCTCTCAAGACGAGGACGGGCCAGATATGTTTGAGCTCCCCGGATTGCCTAAAGACTCCTATGACGTTCCGTCATACATAAGGAAAGTCCGTAAAGGACGAGAGAAATAGGCTCGGGTCGTTTGCGGGGCTGGACCGAAAGGTTCTGTCCCGCTTCTTTTTAAGGGAGTTGTTACTATGACCAGAACTTCTAATCGAAGGAAAAAGCAGATGTTTCCCCTCGGCTACCTGATGATACCTGTGGTCGGTTTTGTAGGTATAGGATTGCTGTTCTTTGGGATAAAGATCTTCTTTCTCCCTGAGACAAAGGATCCTTATACTACTTATGTGAAACAAGAGGAAGTTAAGTCACCGAAAACTTCGTCCTCAGTGGCGGAGGAAGATCCCTCCAGCGTCCCTATGGAGGAGATGGTGGCGGTACCTGTAGTAAAGGACGGAGGCTCTTCGTCCACAAAACCGGTGTCTCCTCAGTCGACCTCAAAGCCTAAAAAACCACAAACTCAGGCTCGACCTCAAACTGCTCCATCTAAACCATCGCCATCGACTTCGGTAGGAACCGCTTGGGCGGTTCAGATAGGTTCTTTTAAGCAAAAATCTATGGCTGACTCTTTGGCCTCTGAGATAAGGGGTAAGGGATTTAAACCGGCGATAGGCAGTGGAGAGGTAGGTGGAACCATTTATTACAGGGTTCTGATTCCAGGTGGCAACTCAAGAGCGGAGGCTGAATCCCTGGGTCAGAGGTTGAAGTCTATGGGATACCCCTATTTTGTTTTCCCGAAGAAATAAAGGAGCTATTTCCAATGGGAGGGTATACGGTAAAAAAACTGGTAGTTGTAACGGGAATGTCTGGGAGTGGAAAATCCAGCGTCCTGAATATACTTGAAGATCAGGGCCTTTTTGCTGTGGACAATATACCTGTAGCTTTGTTGCCTCAGCTTCTTTCTTTGCTTGAATCCCACGAGGCTGCCGTCGCTAATGGGGTAGTTGCCGTCGTGGATGTCAGAAGCAGGGATTTGCTCAGCGGATTTGTGGCGATTGCCTCAAAACTTAGGAGTGATGTAAAGGATTTCTCCATAGTTTTTTTAGACGCATCGGACGATACCTTGGTTCAACGTTTTAACCTTACAAAAAGAAGCCATCCCCTAGGGGATCATCTCTCAATACTGGATGGGATCAAACTGGAGAGATCCCTCCTTGATCCTATCCGGGAGCTAGCGGATCAGGTCATAGATACCACTGGGCTAGACATAAAGACCTTTAAGGAAAAGGTTTTTAAAGGAATTGGCTCGTGTAACTCTCCCCTCTCTGTTATCCTTTCTTCCTTTGGATTTAAACATGGAATACCCCATGATAGCGATTATGTCATAGACGTGAGATTTTTGCCTAACCCCTATTATGTAACGTCACTAAAAAATAAGACCGGTGAGGACATAGAGGTTCAAGAGTATATAATGAACAGGTTTGATAATGTAGACTTATTCCTCGATAAGATGCTGGATTTCTTCCGTTTTGTGATTCCTCATTATAAGAGAGTTGGTAAGGGGAATGTCCACATAACTATTGGTTGCACGGGAGGCAGACATAGATCCGTTGCTGTGGTCGAGTGGTTGAGAAGCCGTCTGGACGTAGAAGGGGTTTCTGTGGTGGTGAGGCATAGGGATATAAGGCTGTCGTGATTGGAGTGTCTCTATGAGGAGCTTATGGCCTTTTTTTGTTGGTATAGTGGTGGGAGGGGTTAGCTCTCTTTTGTTGTCAAAACGAGATCCTTCCCAAAGAGGTGATAATTTCCCTGTCAAGTCGGATGACTACTATCTTTCCTCCGGACCGTATGTGGTTGCCATCGGTGGTGGAACCGGTTTATCATCTTTTTTGGTTGGACTTAAAGGCTTCACCAAAAATATAACCGCGGTAGTAACCGTCACAGACGAGGGAGGAAGCTCAGGTAGACTGACGAGGGATTGGGGTGTCCTTCCTCCAGGAGATATAAGAAACTGCATAGTGGCTTTAAGCGAAAATGACGACGACTTGAGATCTTTTATGGATTTCAGGTTTGACAAAGGCGATTTATCGGGACATAGTTTAGGTAACCTTATGCTCTTAGCCGCCGCGGAGGTCTACGGAGATTTTAAACTTGCAGTCGAAAAGGTAAACGGTCTGTTGTCGATGAGGGGCAGGGTCCTACCTATATCAACGGAGACCATGGTCTTGGTGGGGGAAACCTACGATGGGGAGAGGCTTAGAGGCGAGCTGGATATATCGCGAAGGGGAAAGGACCTGAGGGATATATGGCTGGAACCTAAGAAGGTGAAACCCATTCCAGAGGCGCTTCTGTCATTGGACGATGCCGATATTATAGTTCTAGGACCAGGAAGCCTTTTTACCAGTATAATACCCAATTTACTCGTAGATGATTTCAGGAAGAAACTTTATAATGTTGTTGTCCCGATAGTGTACATAGCTAACCTGATGACCCAGCCAGGGGAGACCGAGGGAATGGCTATTGTCGATCATCTGGATTGGTTGGAGATATGTATGGGACGAATGCCTGACTTTGTAGTTGTAAACGATCAGGATATTCCTGGTGATCTTCTTGTCCGCTATATGGACGACGGAGCTTCTCCTCTGCGGCTTACGTCAGATGAGGAGTATGGGCTGCTCCAGAAGGGCTGTCGAGTGATAAGGGGAAATTTTGTTCGCCTATCCGTGGTAGGAGGGGCTACCGTGGTGCGTCACGATGGGAGAAGGGTCTCTGAGGCCATACTGTCTTGTCTGGGCTCAGATTGGAGATGAATTATTTTGGAATATCTAGTTGATTTTTTATGGGATGAGTGGGTGGCCACCTCCATCTTAGACGTTATCTCCGCAGAATCAGAGCTGGCTGGCATAGTTTCTTGCCTAAAAAAGGCGCCCTGTCCTGATGGTGACATCAGACTTTCCTCCAGGCGACTTTGGGTCTTCAGGCGGATTCGAAAGCTTTGGGGGAAAACCAGATGGAGTTCCGGCGTTGATATGGGAGATATACTCAACGTCCCAAAAAGACATAAGGGCAGCGTGTCGATACGTCTTCCTGTCAACGTCCTTTCCTCCATCGAGGCTAAAGAGCATGACGGATCCTTTCTCCGGTGGTCCTGGATAAGGGGAGTGTTTGGGGTGACTGGAGCGCTTTACCAGCCCAAGAGGGGCTATTATTTTCTGTTCCGGGTATCCAACGAGGAGGTCGTCTCCGGGCTTGTGGATCACCTCGCTAAAAACCATATTTCGCCGTCCTCCCGTGGCGTTGGCGATACTGTCGAGCTTATCGTCAGGGATCAGGCCCAGATAGTGGATTTAGTCAACGGTATGGGGCTTCCGAACACCGCCCTCAGGCTTGAGGAGATGGCGATCATCAGATCCATGAGGGATAGGGCCAACAGGTTGGTAAACTGTGATGCCTCGAACATAAAAAAATCCGTTGATGCTGCTAGACGCCAGATCCATGTGGCTAGATTCCTTCTTGATAAAGGTTGCGAAAAAAGCCTATCTTCTGAGCTCCTTGAGTTAATTGAGTTAAGGTTATCTAATCCTAGTATCAGCTTGAACGAATTAGGCAGTAACCTGTCTGTGCCTGTAACGAAGAGCACCGTAACATACCGATGGAAAAAACTTGTCACTATAGCAGAATCTCAGGGATTTATCTCAGAGTAATCACATAAAATAACGAGGAGGAGTATTTATGTCCAAGGTCAAGGTTGCAATAAACGGTTTCGGCCGTATAGGAAGACTTATGCTCAGAGCCCTTTACGAGTACGACAAGGAAGGCCTCATAGATATAGTTGCCACCAACAGCAGATCGAACTCCGAACAGAGAGCTTACCTCTTCAAATATGACTCCGTCCATCGTCGCTATAGCGGCAACGTTTCTTTTGACGAAGAGAATATCGTGATAGATGATAGAAAAATAAGGACGTTGCAGTATTCAACCCCTGATCAGTTTAACTGGGGAGAGCTTGGCGTGGACGTGGTGATCGAGGCATCAGGAAAATACACCGATACCGCAAAGGCTCAAGCTCACATAGATGCTGGGGCGAAGAAAGTCGTCATAACGGCTCCTGGGACAGGAGAGGGGTTGGGAACCTTCGTGATGGGGGTCAACGAGAAGACATACGATCCTTCCTCCCACCACATAATCTCCAATGCCTCATGCACTACGAACTGCTTGGCTCCTGTGGCGAAAATCATCAACGACGAATTTGAAATTGTGAAGGGGCTTATGACCACTGTTCACGCCTATACAGGTGACCAGCAGACGGTCGATTCCTCTCACAAAAAGTTCCACAGAGGAAGGGCAGCTGCTGTCTCGATGGTTCCTTCCTCTACCGGTGCTGCCAAGGCTGTAGGTTTGGTTATCCCTGAGCTGAAGGGGAAGATGAACGGAATGGCTCTTCGTGTGCCTACACCGGACGTATCCGTCGTGGATCTTGTTGTAGAGCTCCCCAAGGCGGCCTCTAAAGAGGAAATAAACGAGGTCGTGAGGCGTCATGCGGAGGGGGATATGGCGGCATATCTCGGCTATGAGACCGACGACTGCGTGTCAATGGACTTCGTGCACGATAGCCGCTCGTCCATATTTGCCGCAAGACACACCATGGTCGTCGACAACATGGTCAAGGTGTTGGCCTGGTACGATAACGAGTGGGGATATTCCTGCCGTTGCCTGGACCTGATAAACTACATCGTCCGAAAGGGGCTGTAGAAGTTGGACCTCCGAACCGTCGATTTCGGTAGCATAAGGGGTAAAAAGGTTCTCGTCAGGGTGGACTTCAACGTGCCGCTGAAAAACGGTGTCGTCTCCGACGATACTAGGATAAGGGCTCATAGGGACACAGTGGAACGACTGAAGGATTCTGGGGCTATCGTTGCCCTTGTGTCTCATCTTGGTAGACCTAAGGGGAAGCCCAATCAGGACTACTCTCTTCGACAGGTCCTCTTGGCCGCAGAGTCCGTGCTAGGTCCTCTCTCTTTTGTTGACGACTGCGTCGGAAAATCGGTCTCAGACGCTTTGGAGGGAGCGGTTCCTGGAAGCCTGTTTCTGCTGGAGAACACCAGGTTTTATGCCGAAGAGGAGAAAAACGATCAAGCCTTTTCGAAGGAGATGGCTGCCCCCTTTGATCTTTTCGTCCTTGATGCCTTCAGCGCAGCCCACAGGGCTCACAGCTCCACTGTAGGAGTTCAAGCCTTTTTGCCCTCCTTCGCTGGAAAGTTACTGTGCGACGAGATATCCTCCCTAGCCCAGGTTAGGGACAACCCTAAGAGCCCCTTTGCTCTTATCCTAGGCGGAGCTAAGGTATCGGATAAAATAGGGGTAATAGAGAATCTCATGGATAAAGTCTCCTCTATATTCATCGGAGGAGGGATGGCGTTCACTTTTCTTAAGGTTAAAGGTGGGGCTATAGGGAACTCTATAGTTGACGAGGCTAACCTGGATTTCGCAAGGGATATGCTTGTTAAGGCTAAAAGCTCCGGGGTTGCGGTGTACCTCCCTGTCGATGTCGTTGCCGCGCCCTCCTTGGATTCGGACGCGGTTGACTCTATGATAGTCCCTGCCGACTCTATCCCCCAAGGCATGATGGGGTTGGATATCGGCCCTGAGACGGTCTCCATTTTCTCCAAGGCTTTAGAGGGCGCAAAGACGATTCTCTGGAACGGGCCCTCTGGTGTATTCGAAAACCCTGCGTTCTCCGCTGGAACCATGGCGCTTTGTGAGGCCATCGCTTCCGAGACTAAGAAGGGGGCTTTTTCCGTGGTTGGAGGAGGAGACACCGCTGCTGCTGTTACCTCTATGGGATTTGTAGATAGGGTCTCCCATGTCTCCACCGGAGGAGGGGCTAGCTTGGAATTCTGCGAGGGTAAGGTGTTGCCAGGGGTCGCTCCGCTTATAAAGGAATAGTAAAAAATGAAAAAAATACATCTTTTTGGTAACTGGAAGATGAATATGTCTCGGAATGCCACAGACTCTTTCTTTAAAGCCCTGGCTTTAAAAATAGGCTCTGTGCCCGATAACGTCGATATAGCTCTTTTCCCTCCCTCTGTCTATCTTGAGGGAGCTCATAGGGCTATTACAAATCTTGGAATAGGGGATAGGGTGTCCCTTGGGGTCCAGAACGTCTATCACGAGGATAAGGGGGCGTTCACCGGAGAGGTATCCCCCTCGATGGCTCTTGAGCTTGGTGCAACCTACTCCATTCTTGGGCATAGCGAGAGGCGGACCCTGTTCGGCGAGACCTCCGAGACCGTAGGCAAAAAGGTATCTTTCTGTCTCAGCAAAGGGCTCAAGCCGGTGCTCTGTGTGGGCGAGACCCTTGATCAGAGGGATGGGGGAGAGGCTTGGGACGTAGTGGAGAGCCAGTTGCTTATCGGCCTCACCGAGCTCGATGATCCCTTGTCTCTGATGGTAGCGTACGAACCGGTATGGGCCATAGGAACTGGCAGATCAGCTTCGCCCGATGACGCTCAGGATATGTGTCGCTCGATAAGGCTATCTTTGGAGCGACGGTTTGGTCCTAACCGTATACCCGTACTATACGGCGGTAGCGTCAAACCGGATAACTCCAGGGAGCTTTTTTCCATGGACGATATCGACGGAGCCCTGGTTGGAGGGGCCTCTTTGGATCCAAACTCATTTCTGGATATGGTCTTATAGGATAAAAAGCGGGTCGGATTCTCTGAATCCGAC
>CAYNAN010000082.1:9271-10802 GCA_964395085.1 uncultured Synergistaceae bacterium | reverse complement strand
TCGTCTCGGATCTCGTAGCCTGTGGCGTGGGGAATCTCCACCCCTCCGACCAACAGCTTGAGAGCCGTCAAGCACCGAGACGGCAGGGGGAACGTCCTGGTAACACCGTCCCCTGCCATCCCTGCGACCTGCTCCATGGTCAGGATCACGGTGTTTGCGTCGGTGGAGCCAACCGAATAGGCGTAGTCGCAGGTGACCACCTTGCCGTTTGCCGGAGGGGACGAAAAGATTATCAGGCCGTTCTCGTGGTCCACCGACACCCCTGTCGCCGCCACGCCGTCCACCTTTATGGCTATAGGGGCCTCCGGGTGGTTCACCAGAGGCTTAAACTGGGTAGCAAAGCTGACCCTCGTCCCGTCCCCGGTCCCAAGCAGCTCCCCTGTGACAGGGGACGGCCTGTCGTTCCATATCCGTAGCCCTATCTGCACGCTGGTGGTCCCGGTGTCTATCGCCCCGAAGTCCAGCCGGCTCAGGGGATATCCGTCGTCGCTGGTTCTCATCTGCATTATTGGCATTTTTATGCCTCCTCTTCTTCCTTCTTATCTCTCCAAAGCCCTGCCAATCTGTCCAGCTCCTCGGGAGACTGCCGTATGACCACCGGCATAACCCGGGCGTACCAGGTATGGAGGGCGAACCTGTCCCACCACTTGCCGAAGCCGAAAAGCTCCAGCATCTTGTCGTAGTCGCCGATGGACAGCGTACAGATCCCTTTGCCGAACAGCCCCACAATGGACCCGTCGTCCCGACTCCCAAGGCTCAGTAAATCCCAAGGTGTATCTTGCTCCATCTGGTGGGGCTGGCTCTGTCCGTCGCACCGGACCGAAAGCCATACACCTGTCCAGTGCCTGAGCATCACCCAGGTGACCCCCTCCTCGTCCACCTCCAACCTGGCATCCACCAGAGGCAAGTTAGGGTCTATAGCGGCGGTGGTCAAGATCTGGTGGTCGTAGGTCTGGCCCACGGTTACGGCGGGACGGTTTATGTCCTGGGCCTTTTTGCTCCACTTCTCCATCCGCTCCACCATATCCTCAGCCAAGGCAGCCCCTGGGTCTCCGGTGAGATCCGGTAGAGGATACAAGCAGGGATTATTGCCCAGGACAAGCTCGCTGACCTCTGAGGCTAACCCGCCGGTCCCGTCGGCGGCTCCAGGCCAAAGGCCCCACCGAGACCAGTAGGTGGAGGGGATCAGCCCAGCGGCCTTTTCCCCTATCTCTCCCGCCTCTTCGGGGTCAAGCCTCATCGCCCCACTCCGACACACTCCCCAGACCTCGGGTTTAGGGTCGTTCCCTGATGCGTAGGGCAGCTTGGAAAACACCGCCATAGGTTCCCCCCTCACCTGGGCCCATCCTGCGAAAGTCCAAAAGAATTGACCTCCTGTGTCTATCCCCTCCCACTCCTTAAACATAGGGTCTCCAACGTATAGCCGCTGGTTCGGCACGGTGTAGACCAACATGGCGTTGCCGAAAGACTCCTCCAGGTACTTATTGAAAGACTCCTGGACCATCAGGGCGTTATGGAGGGCGAAGCCTCC
>CAYNAN010000082.1:5131-9171 GCA_964395085.1 uncultured Synergistaceae bacterium | reverse complement strand
AAAAGTCGTTAGATCCGTCCTCGTCCCCAAGCCCCGCAGGGTTTGGCGGACTCCCCCTGACTCCCCACTCCGGCCAGCCCCACCACCCTATCTCCATAGGCTCTCCGGCCATGGCTCTCCAGGGAACCGACAGATGTTCTGGCTTCACGTCCTGGCTGAATCTAGGCAACGTCTCCCCTTCTTTCATAGGAAGCGGGCTCAAAGGCGAATGAACCTCCTGGCATAGATCTCCGTTAGCTAAGTGAGACCGGACTAAACAGCGGTCCTTTAGGATCTGGATATCCCCTATCCTTGGGACGATATGCCGCCTCATTAGCCTCATGTCGGTGACTATGGACTTGCCTCCAGAGCGGGCCTCCAGAAATGGACCGGCAACGTCTGAGGGCTCCGCTTTCCCTGGGAAACACCACGGCCCTATCGTCTTCGCCTCGCCTCCCAAGATGGAAGGCACTCCTTCCCACAGGCCCCAGAGGGACACCCTGTCCTCGCCAAAAGAGAGCACCCCAGGGATGGCCATATAGCCCCACCTAGGGGATACAAAGCCGTCCTCTATGTCGTAGGTCCTCGTCTCTCCTTCTTCCCATTCCCAAAGATGCAAGCTGTAGGGCCCTTGAACAGGCAAAAGGTTGCCCTTCGGCTCCCCCTCCCCGGTGACCACGTGGGCCGCTCCCCTCACGGTGGGGATAACCTGTCCCGGCTCCTGGCCTTGGAGATCCCCGGTGTGAACCACCGATAGCCCGAGACAGGTCCCGTCTGATGCGAAGGAGGTGGGGACCAATAAGGCTCTTCCTGCCGACTTGCTCCCTGCGCCGTACAACCGCCCCTCCTCGATCCAAAGCCCACCGTAGGACGGCTCTGCCATCTCGATCTTTTGGGATGGATAGCAGTCGTACCAGGTCATGCCGTATATCCCGGTGAGGTTGGTTATCTGCCCCACCTCGAACCGCTCTATCTCCTCCAACCTGGCGGTCAGGGCACGTAGCTCCTCTCCCTTTGCCTTTGATATGGCGGCCCTTAGCCCTCTGGACTGGTCGGTCTCCCAACGGTATGTCAACTCCAAAGGGGTGTAACACCACCGGCCGAAGAAAGCGGACTCCTTAGAGGAGAGCCCTGGGACGAAGGGGGCGGTGTTTTCACCGTCGCAGGCCTCCAACCACCACCGAGGGTTAGCGGCGTCGGGCATGGGGAAAGGCAGCTCCAGAGGCACGAAGGCCCCACCTAAGACCAGGCCACCGTCCATAAGGGCCCAATCGTAGCCCATGAGGGACAGGTCCTTTCGTTCGTACAAAGCAAGAGGGGACAGGCGTTCGCCCATCCCCTCTATCCTGTCCCATCTGTATATCCCTCTCTCAAAGACCCATATTCCTCCGTCTCCCGACACCCCGGTCAACTCCCCGGCCCCATCAGGCCTTTTAACCTCCTTAGCTATGGGGCATATCTTTATGGTCTCTGGGACGGCAAAGGGGGATCGTCCTAGGACATGGCCCGATAGCCGTCCCTCTGTCCCTGTATAGGTCCTATTTTTCATCTCATCACCGCCTGTACCACTCCGCTGGATACGCTGCCAGGAGGCAAGAACACCAGGGCGTTGTCGCCTTTTTTTATCCTCACCGCCGAGGTACAGCTCACCGGACGGCCTCCCAGTATGACCACCGCTTTGTCGGGCCGGACCTCCACCACCCGACCGAAGGCACTCCGGCCTTTGGACAGGCTTTCTTTGGCGTAGACGTTGGCGGCGGTGGAGCTGGTGTTGAGGAGCATCAGGTATTCCGGTGGCTTCGTGTCCATAGGCCGGTAGGATATGGTGGTCTTGAGCCCTGAGAAGTCGTGGCTCACCGCCATGATCCCCCCGTCAGGATGGACCCTGGTGTCCAGTGGGACCGATACGGTCTCCACTATCCCTCTGGATACCGACTTCACCGACAGGATGTTACGGGCTATGGCCTGGGCCACCGATCGGGCACTGTCCTCCGACAGGTCTTCATCTATATACAGTTCCTTCTCCGTCCATATCTCACCGTCTCCCGCTATCCCCACCACCGGAGATACCGGGGCAGTCCCTGCGGTGTCGCCGGACAGGTGCTTGAATGCCTTGTACTTGGGACAGGCCTTGTACTGTGGCGTGGCCTCGTCCTTTAGATACTTACATGGGAGCCCTTCCGGTTTGTCTGGAGAGCTGTTCACCCCTTCCCCCGGGGTCTCTGACACGCCACAGGTTTTGTCGGAACACAAGAAGGGACAGAGGTCCTCCCCTATGTTCCCCTCTATGTACCTCCTTGGGTCCGTGGTGGTGGTTCCACCTTGCCTGAACCGTCTCCCTGGCTGGGTCATGGTCCCCACCTCGGTGGATATGCTGGACCCTCCGGGAACCTGGGTTATCCTGAGAGATCCGCTTTGAGGCAGTGCCCTGAGCTGTGTCATGGCTTCTTTGGCGGCGTCTCCATAGAGGTTGCCGTATAGCCCTCTGGCCAGCATGTCCGCCAGGCCGTTGTCGTCGGTCTCCCTCTCGATCCTGGAGACGCAGTTTCCTTCGTCGTCGAATATCTCGTCGGTCTGCCTGTGCCGCTCCCTCTTCACCATGGCGGTGGTCTGGTATCCCGGCAGGAGAATGTACCGCTCCATGCCGTCGCTGGATCTCCACTTTACCGGAGAGCCGTCGGTAGAGATGATATCCGCCTCCCCTACGTCCCTTTCCTCGAAGGTCCAGGTTCGCTCCGACAGTCCCCGGTATCCTCTGTCGTCGTTCCAGGTCCAGGCCCTCTCGACCTTCTGGGCGTAGGGGACCGAGGAGGGGGCCTCTGGGTCGTATGACCGCACCTCCGAGACTTCCTGGGTTATGTGGGTTTTGTCCATGTCGTAGGATCTGGTTACGGTGTGTTCCATGTGACGCTCCACCCGTACGGTCTCGGACTGGCCTTTTTCGCTGTCGTAATATAGGGCATCCACAACCGAGACCTCACCGCTTTTAGCCGACAGGAGGCAGTATTTCCAGTGTCTATGCTCCTGGTCTCCTGAGCGGGCCACTCCGGTCTGGACGTCGTAACTGTACTTTGCCACCACCGATTTTCTTATCCCTGCCCCTGGCAGGTGTAAGGTGGCCTCGTACTCTGACACCACGTTTATGGGGGTCAGCATGGTGTACCGCCAAGATAAGGTCCCTCCAGGGAGGGCGGTTGTCCCCCACTTGGTGACGCTCTTTAGAGATCCCGAGGGGGTGACCCCGGGGTTCCAACCGGGCTTGCTGTTGGGGTCGTCGTCCGATCCGTCTGGGGCGTCTCCCCTTCGTCCCAATACCACCACTACACCAGAGGCGTAGCCGTCCATGTCTAAAGACCTTGATTCAACGTGGTCCAGCCTTAGGCCCTTACAGGGATACTTCCCACAGGGCCTCGGAGGGGCCACCTTTAAGGTCCCGTCTGGGAGCATGTAGGCTATAGCTCCGGCCATGGCCGACAGGTCCAGCACCACGTTGGCCACCGTTTGGCCTGTGGCAAGGGGCCTGGCGTCCACCGGCAGGTCCGCCGCTAAGGTGACATCCACTTTCAGGCCGCACTCTTTGACCACCTCCGAGAGGACCGACCCAACCGAGGAGCCGTTTAACTGGTGGGGCAACACAGGGCTTTTCATGAGCCTAAACCCTGCGTCGTACCCCGATACCGCCCAGAGGGATCTTCCGTCTGCCACGTCTCCCTGTCTGTTGGCCTGGCACAGTATCCCTTTTTCCATGATCCCCGGGACGTCCCAGTCCTGGCCTAGCTCCGGAGGGTTCTGGAGGAGGACCCTGCCGCTCCAGGTTCCAACCAGTGCCCTAAGCTCTCGGTTATACACGAACTCTACATACCCTTCCGGCAGGGCCGGAGCGGCTATCTCCCTCATCCTCTCACCTCCACAACCACCTCGACGTCCGTTACGTCGGTCCTCCTTGGGCTGACCGACAGGGATAACGTTCCCTCTCCCACCGATTTACCTTCAACAGGAGCCCACAGGTTCCACCAGGGGCTGTACTCCATCCAGACGTAGGACACCCCACCTCGGGGATG
>CAYNAN010000082.1:3133-5031 GCA_964395085.1 uncultured Synergistaceae bacterium | reverse complement strand
ACCCACCGAGGGGTTACGTTTACCTCCGCCTCAACAGGGGACCACATCCACCGGAAAGGACGGAACACCTGCATGTCCGCCGACCTCATGCCTCCAAAGCGGATACGGAGCTTGGTTAGCTTTCCGGCGTTGGTGAGGGCGTTAAACCTTATCTCCGGTCGGCACAGGCCTATCCTGCCTACACGCAAGGTCTTTAGGTAGAGCATGGCCGTTCGTGGCTCCACCGAAATGGTGAGGGCGTCGAAGGTCTCCTGTATCACCACGTTAGCCACCGCTATCTCTGGCTCCGCCCCCTGGCTCACCGTCCAGCAGCGGGGCAGGTCGTCTCCCATGGAGTAGCCGTTTACCCAGCAGGAATCCATGGCTAGCCTCCTGCCAATGGGCTGTTTATGGACAGAGGGCCGTCATGGGCTCTGGTGGACAGGGCCTGGAGCTCGTAGGTGCGGCCGTCGAAGAACTTGCCGTCGGTGGCTCTGATACGGTGTAGCCCGGACAGCTTTATCTGCTCCACCACGTACTCTATCCCCTGATACGTGAAGACGTCGCCGATCTCGAAAAAGCCCGAGGGATGGGAGATATAGTGTCCCTGGAAGGTGGCCCTGAAACGGACCTTGCCACCAGGGCGACGGACGAAGACCGTCTCTCCCGAGGCGGTGACCACCATCTCGCCGTGGGGGATCTCCTCTATATCCGACATCTCGTAGTTCGCTATGTGGTCGTACATGACGGGTCACCTCCTCAGTAGCTGAGATCGAAGGACCTAACGATACCCTCGCCCAGGCTCTGCCCCGTCTTCTTGGCGTCCTCGGGCTTGCCTACGTTCACCGTGCCGATCTGGACCGAGACCGGGGTGTTGACGTTCGTAACCGATCTGCCACTCCCTTGGAGCTTTGGAGCCGACTGAATGCCGAAGTTGGCAAGCTCGAGCTTGGACGAATAGGCTTTAAGCGAATCCATGAGCCGAGAGCTCAGGCCGAGCCCCGCAAGCTCCTTCTCGATAGCCTCTCCTGCCTTCTTGGCAACCTCCTCCGACTGTCCCTGAATGAGCTTCATGGCCTCGGTAAGGGCCGCACCCTTGATGAATCCCTCCTGGATGGCTCCTGTCAGGGTCTTTATGGGAAGATCTTTCTTCTTTCCCATGGCTCTGGCGATAGAGGTCATGAGGGCGTCCCCTCCGTCAAGGCCCATCTTCTCCATGGCGTTCACAAAAGCCGTCGCCATATAGGGGCTCTCGTCGGCAAGGGACTTGCGGAGATCCTCGGCCACCTTCATGACCGAATCTCGGATAATCTCGTCTGCCTCCAAGGCAGAGAGACCGAAGGTCTCCATGGCATCCTTGCCCTGCTCTTTAAACTCAATTATTCGTTGCTGTAAGTCGGTCATGGCGAAAGCGATAGACCTTGTGGGATCTTCTTTAAACCATGCGGCAAAGAGATCGGAGGGATTTGAGAACAAAGGCCCCTCTATAAGAAGCTTTTTCTCAGGCAAAGGCTTCTCAATCTCGGAGTTCAGATCCTCAATTTTCTTCTTCATAGAATCAGCGGAGTCTCCCGTTTCGTCCATCGAGTCGCTAAAATTCTTGTTCTTTTCTATCCACAGCCTTATGCCCTCAGGAAGGCTTTCCAACGCCTCCCTGTTCCCCTCAAGAGCCTCGTTGAATCTTCTTAAATCCTCCGTCCCCATCTTGGCGGCGACAGCAAGTCCCAAGGTACTGGAGGTTAAAAGGCCACGAATTCTAGCAAATGCCTTCCACCCCGAATAGCGAATAACGTTGAAATCTCGGCCAATCTCTTCAGCCAAACGGGTAAAAAGGCCTCCGGCCACACCCTTTAGTTTGTTGAAGGCCTCCGCCAAAGATCCTACCTTCGCACCAAATGCTCCTATCCCACCAACGATAG
>CAYNAN010000082.1:0-3033 GCA_964395085.1 uncultured Synergistaceae bacterium | reverse complement strand
AGTATCTGGTTCTTATCTGCCCACTCGATAAGGACATTCAGCAGATCAGCAACATGAGCGACATATCTGGATACCTCGTCGCCGAGGGGCTCCAATAGCTTGTCCGTTGCCGTATTTTTGAGTTCTTTGAGAGCCTTCCCAAGTGTAGACGTATCTTTATCGGCCTTCAAAACAGATCCAGAGGCCTTAGACAGGGCATCCGCCAAGCCACCAAGCTCGAAGCGGTTTTCCCTTATCGCCGCCGCCATATCTGGGCCAGCGTCGGCCCCGAAATACTTCACTGCCTTGTTTATGGCTTCCCCCTCGGTCGAGGCATTTTTGATACTATCGGTGAGATCTCGCCATCCCTGCCCCAGGTCTCGAACGCCGCCTTTGGTCATGTTGGTGATAGCCTGGCCGAGACCGGACAGGGCCTTCTCGGTGCTAACCCCCTCCTTCTCCCACTTGCCCAACAGCCCTAAAGTCTCCTCCAGAGAGAAGCCTAGTAACCTGAATTTTGTCCCGTATGTAACCGCCTTCTCGGCCAGCCCCTCGATGGAGGTTCCTGTCGATCTGGACGCCACGAACAACGCATCTAACGCCTCGGTCTGATGCTCCGTCGAGATCGACCAGTCCCCGAAGAGCCTGGAGCCCAAGAGTATGGAGCTACCAAGGTCTGACCCAGTAACCTCCGCTAAAGATAGGTAGTGCTGAGTGAGCTTCTCCAAGTCCGCCCCGGTCGCACCGCTGGCCACTCTGACAGCTGCCAAAGCCTCAGCCACCTGACCGTATCCCTCTACCGGATTTTCACGGAATAGCTTCCTGACTATCTCCTCATAGCCTTTCAGGGCCTCTCCGCTCTCCCCTGTTTTTTTGGCCACTATCGCCATGGCCTCCTCAAGCTCCTGGGCAACCGAAAAAGCGGCTATACCGACGCCGGTCGCCGCTACCTTGGCGGTGGCCCCAACAGCTAACAGGCCCTTCATGGCAGGATCAAAGACCTTGCCGATGGTCTCTCCATATCCCTCCAGGCGACGACCGTTCAGATACAGGGTCTTCTGGAGACGGTTGAATGAACTCACAGCCTGATCCACCTTGGCCCCTACGTTGATCTGAACGTCTCGCTTAGACAAAACATCACCTCCAGGGAAATAAAAAAAGCCGCCCCGAAGGACGGCGTTTGTCAGTATTAGTCAACCTCTACGACCATAGCAACTCCGAAGTGATTCAGGAACCAGTCTCGACCTCTCTCGTTATAGACGAAAGTCATCACCTCTTTGCTGGAATAACGGGATTTGCTCCTTATCCAATAGCCGTAATCTCCGGCCTTCCCCATAGGGCTCTTTAAATCGTGAGAGGTGGCCACTTTACCTATGACCTGGGCCGACACTCCACACTCTTTTCCTATGTCCGTAGCTGAATACATGGCCTCGGTGGATTTTGGTAGAAGGTGGCTCATGTCGGTCTCCGCAACCAACTCACCGTATTTAGCCATGAACACTGTTTTGGATTCGCTTGTCATTACGTCCTTAAAGGTCTCTATACCCTTCAGGATCATCTGAGCCATTCGGCAATTTGCGTTACGCTCCATAACCTCTAAGCGTTTTCTGGATAACTCCTCTTTTTTATCGTTCTTCGATAGTTTACTTCCCGGAAGGGCATAGCTACCGGTCTTTCTTATGGTCGGCAGAAGCTCGTGGGTAAGCCAGCGCTTGAATCGTTTGGCATCGGGCTTGCGAGAGCGAAGGATCAAAGAGTAGAGTCCCGCTTCGTTGATGACTTTCATTTCTCGAGATTGCCCACCTGACTTCAGTATTACTGAGGTCAGCTCATCCTCATCCAGGCCACGCAAGGCCTCTGTAACATTCCCAAGGCTTAATATATCACATACATCTTTCGCCACCCACCATGGGTTTCCGTCTATGAATACCACCCTTACCGCCATTCGCTCGAACTCGAACAACGTCACATCAGAATCACCAGCTACGGGATTAGCCTCCAACACGTCTATCATATCTTCGTGGATAAAAAAAAGATGTCGCTACTCATTCGAGGAGCGACATCTTTCAACCAGCTAGGGGTTCTTATCAGAATATGAATCTCTTTGATTACTAGTTGAGCTTCTAACACCCTGCTTCCTATATCTCCCCCAACTATACCCTCCCAAAGAGCCTGTTCCACCATACAGGATAATCTTCAAGACTTCAGTTAAAAATTGCTCTTTGCCCAAGTAAAGGGCATAGCCGAAAAAACCACACAATACGACTGCTATGGCTCCCCAAAAAATGAGAAGCAATTTTAACCTTGCAGACTCCGCAACTCTTTCCTTTTCACGATCCTCTTTTTGGGCTTGAAGAGTTTCTCTAGCAAACTGAAAGCTATTCCTATCCTGTTGCTGCTTAAAGTCAGCCTCACGCCCTTTTAGCTCAAGCTCTTTTGACTGGTTTTCTAAAAAACTCCTGATAACATCAACATCTGGCTCGTTAAAAGGAGGATACATTTGCTGGGCATCTTGAGGAGGAACGCTAGATTGAGAACGGTTATTAGCCATTAAAAAACACTCCTCGGCACATACTTTGCAGTTTTAAAGGTGACCTCTATTTTCCCAAAACAGTCACTACCCCAATCAACAGGGACTGGCCTGGAATACACAATCTCGGAACGTTCCTCATCCGTAAGGTTTATAAAATCACTAGCCGAAATAATTTCTTTTTCCTTTAGGACCATATCAATAGTCATAATACAGGCCTCCTCTCTGCCAAATCTTCAGGCTAAAAGCAACAAATAAATGTCCCTACAAGGAGTGAAACTCTCACTAGAAGTGTAGATCAAACAGCCTAAAAACACAACTGGCAACAAATAATTGCATGCAACGCTCATTCACCTACATCCCCGAGACCCCGCTCCTTACCAGGTCCTCTATGGTCCCTCTCTTGGCGGTCGTGGGCTTTGTATCGGTATAGCCTTCGTCGCCAGAGAGGATCTCACGGGCGGCCTCTAAGAAGCCGACGAACTGCCAGTAGGTCCAGCGGTGGAACATAGTATCTTCGTCAA
>CAYNAN010000081.1:0-10940 GCA_964395085.1 uncultured Synergistaceae bacterium | reverse complement strand
TCGTCTCGTCCTTCTCCTCCAGATGTAACGACGCCTTAAAGCCGGTGGTCTCGGAGAGCCGCTCCCACGCCCTATCCATGGCACCTTGGGAGACTTTGGCCTCGGAGGGACCAACGGTGAGGGCGACCAAAACGGCACACAGGGCGACAAAGACCGATATCTTCGCTGTTGCTTTCCGCACCATGTCACCTCCTCCCATAAGCCACCAGTGTACAACACTTTAAGGCTACCTAACGATATTACATCGACAGCCTCAAAAAGGACAGGCTGGGATCCCCATGCTTTAGGTCTTCCTACGACAGGTTAAGAGTGGGCCAAGTTGGATAATCCATGGCCAAAAGGCCGTCATAACGACATAGCGATAGGCGACGTGATCTGTCGACCATCTCATTGTCGTGACAGAGGCTAGGAACAGGCCGAGGCAGCCCCCCCACAGAATCTCCGCAAGGCAAATTCGGCTCAATCTGCCTCGCCGGATGAAGGCGACGTAAATCAGAGCCATAGCTGAAAGCGATGCGACCACCGAAAGTAACGTCATATTGCCGTCGGACATGATGCCGTAGCGCAGCTGAACGGACCTGTAGTATACGTGCTTCATGACCCCCGCTCTCTCCTCGCAGAGCCAACGGATAACCGGGCAGAGGGCCAGAAGAGAGACCTGCACAGTAAACACAAAAAAGAGGAAAAAGGCCCTGGGAGAGACTTTCCCGGGCCTTTTTATCGAAGCGCCTATCTTACCGGCTCCCCTGTTTCGAAGGGATATCCTTCGTTGCTCCATCCTATCCAACCGTCGCTGAACATAGAGGTATTATCAAGGCCCATGGCCCTAGCGTAGAACCAGACCTCCGCAGCACGCCAGCCGCTACCGCACATAAACGATAGATGCTTTGACGTATCGACGCCACAGCCCTCCCACATGGAAAGAATATCTCTAGGCTCTCTCATGGTTCCGTCCAGGTTGCGATAGTAGTCCAGAGAGTTGGAGTCGGTCTTACCTGCGTAGGCAAAGATAGAGCCTGGGATACGTCCCTTTCTGTGGTGATAGGAGTATCCAGACACCTCACCGATATGCTCATCCCAGGTCCTTATGTCCACCAACACAAAACTATCGTCGCTAGCAAGTTTTTCCCTGGTCTGGTCAAGAGAGTCCAATATTTCAGGCCTGCCAGGGGATGTCCTGCCAAAATCTTCGATGGGCTCGGCCTTGACGCTGTCGGTGTCCAACGAGTACCCCGCACGTACCCAACTACCTATGCCACCGTTGAGGACCCTGACGTCTTCGACTCCCAGATACTCCATGACAAAGGCCACCCTGTAGGCCGCCATCTGGTTTTCACCGGTAACGACGACGGTATCGCTCGCGGAAACGCCAAGTCTCTTGGCCAGGTCCATCAGCTTATCGTCGGAGGCTAAGATCCACATGGTCACAGGTTTATCCTCGCCCTTTAAGAGTCGTTCTACCGGAGGTTCCACCCAGTCGGTATCGACGTGAACTGCACCAGGTATATGGCCCTTAGCGTAAGAGTTCTTTTCCTCTCCCCAGCTGGCCTCCAGTACTATGACCTTCCCGGCGTTTTCGAAGGTCTCCGGCCTCTTGCCGTCCACAAGGTCCTTCAGCACCTCAGCAGGTATCAAGAGACCGTAGCCAGGCAGAGTCTCCACAGGACGGGCCGGGTCGTCGATCCATTTTTTAGCATCGTAGGTTGATATGTCGCTAAAGCCCCTGCCTTCGAGCCATCCCTTAACCTTGGCGGCGTCACGACCGTTTATATCGTACAGCACCACCTTTTTGTCATTTGTAATTCCCTTGTCGGACAGAGCCTGCTTTAAAGCATCTTCTCCGCCCTTGCTGTCGATGTCGAGCCAGGAAGCGGGAAAATTGACCGCACCGGCGATATGGCCTCCTCTGGAGACATCGCCTATCCTCCAGCCGTTAAAGGCATCGCTGTCTCTGGTATCGACCAGGACGCAGTGCCCTCCACCGATAATCTCCTCCAACCGATTCGTGTCGATCTCCTCCGAGAAAGCCACCGAGTGGGACAAAAGGGGCGTCATCAAAAGGACAAGCCCTACTATCGCTCTGAGACCCATAAGCATCATCCTCCCTATCCTAAACAAATTATGTTTTCGAATAGAGATTATACCTATAAGACCATAGAGCGTACAGCCCCTATACAGGTATAAAGACCTCAGGATCCCTTCTGGCGGAGAAGTTATCCCATAGTCTTTTGCCAACCGACGCCACCGGTTCAAGGGTCAAGACTCTGGCGCCGGTGGGACAGCCTTTGACACAGGCACAGCAGAAGGTGCAGGCGACTCCGTCGGTGAGGGACGGATCGAGGAGGTCTATAGCCCCGACTGGGCACAAAGAGGCGCATTTGCCGCAGAGGGTGCACTTCTCCACGACCGTCTCAGGTGAACCCTCTGGCATGACCGACGGTTCTTTATAGGGTTCCTTGCCAGGGAATTCCACCTCCGCCATGTCCTCCGGGCCTCCAAGGCAGAGCCCTCTGATCGCCTTTCCGAAGGACTGGGCCTGAGCCATATCGTCCTGGTCCGGCCGTCCCATGGCGGTGGGGTATTCCTCCGTGGCAAAAGAGTGTTCCCCGATAAAAGCGCCACCGGCCACGACCTTAAACCCCGAGCCACGAAGGGTGTTCCCCAGCTCCAGCAGGGCGTCGTCGTAATGCCTGTTTCCGTAGACAACGACGGCTACGGCGGGCCGTCCGTCCCCTCTCAAGGTCTCAAGAAAGGATCTGGCCTCCTTGGGGATTCGCCCGGAGTAGACCGGTGCTCCTACGACGACTATGTCCCCTCCGAAAGATCCTTTCTTTCTGTCGGAGGGAGCGGTGACGTTCAACATCTCACTGGGCTCTCCCCATCCCGAACGAATTCCCTCCAGGATCTTTAACGTCGTCCCTGTGGGCGAATATCCCACCGCCACGAGCTTCATGTTTCCCAAGATAAATCCCCTCTTCCCAATTGATAAAGGCTATCGACAATATTACATCGATAGCCTCAAAAAGGACAGGTGGGGGGCTACAACGAGACCCTTGATTTGCTGTTCCCGTGATCGAACAGGGTCTGAGCCGTTAAGGAGTTATCCATCTTGAATATCAGATCCCTGAAATACGTATCCTTAACCCCGAGATCCGAGTAGATTTCGTCTTTGAAAAACGAGTCCACCTCCGCGAAGATCTCCCCAAGAGGTCCGGCTGAGTCGATCAGACGAAGGTCGGACAGGTCAGCACCGAAGGAGAAAGCCATTTCACCTAAAGGCGAGTTCATCTTGTTCTGAAGGTCCAGCATGTCGCGGTCCAAGGGGAGGCGCTTGCCCTTTCCGGCGGTTTTTGACTCCTTCATCTCCTCCACAAGCCTCTCGAATTTAGCGGACATCTCATCGAGTTTTTGAAGGTTAGCGTCGATCCTCTCCGTTATCTTGGCAGAGCTTTCCGGATCGGTAAGCATCATAGTATCCTGCTCAAACATCTGCTCGGATGCGACCTCAGACAGCTTTTTACCCGACTCTCCTGCCTCCGCCAGCGCGGATATAAGCCGATCGGTATGGCTCTCCAAGACATTTCCCTTGCCGGTAGCCACTAGGGCAATAAAATGCACCGTAGCGCCGTTTTTTATCGGCCGAGCTTCCTTAGGGTCGAGTTTTCTGATTCCGAAGGCCCGCAGGCCGTCTACCCCTAGTCTGGCCTGGTTTAGAGGCTGGTCTGAGCCTAATTCGAGGAAATAGCTGTAAAACCCGTCCTCGTCGGCTCCCTTGGGCCCCTCTCCCATTATGCTCTTCGCTCCATCGGTAGGGAGTGTGGACTCGTAGGTCTTTCCCGCAAGCTTAAGAGCCACAGAATGGACCTCTCGATGGAGGTCTGACTGGAACTCGGCCATACGGGACTGAAGCAGAAGTCTATCATCCTCGGAGAGCGACTCCTCCCCCTTTAGAGAGAGAAGCTTCATCCCCTGCATTACTTTATCTATCCGCTCGAAACTCTCCCTCACCGTGGATATCGCCTGGCTTTGCTCCAGAGAAAGCTCAGATGAGGCGGTCCTCAGCGCCCCACAGTTCTCGACGGCCTTTCCTCCAACCCTCAAGGCCATCCTCTGGGATCCAAAGGAGTTGCCAATAACCCCAGACAGGAGCGACTCGTTTCCCGGTATCCTCATCACGTTTACCTCCTCTTTTCTGCGTCAAAGGGCTCCAGATAGCCTAATGGATCCCTATAGAAATCGCATTTGCCCGAAAGCCATTTCCCACCCGCGTCTTTTCCCTCGGCCAGGACAGAACAGTTAAACAATGATTTGGTGTTGTAGGGTATGCCGGTATCGTAATATACGGTGTTGCCTATGAGAACTTCCTTTCCGGTGTACTTGTCCCTCTCGATCCGCTTTTTCACCTTGACTACGGTCATAGGCCTAAAATCCGTCTCTCCCGGCATTTTGACCTTGCCTCTCCTGACGTCGGTAACTCCCTCTTCCTTTACCTCGACGATGACCGTCCCATTTATCCGGGTCAAACCCCTTTCGATCTGAACCAGATACAGAAAATCGGCGTGGGCCGTCGCCGCCAATCCCAACAAGGACACAGAAAGGACCGACAACGCAACAAACCACTTTTTCAAACCGAACATCTCCCTCCTGAATGTTGTTAGATGTCCGCAGAACCCTCCATTAATTTTATCGGACGGAAGGTATTTTATATTAGTTGACAGAATACTGCCTAAATACCTAAGGGTCGGCATACCGAGTCAAAAGATATACCTCTCCGTAATCGCCTAAGACAGGGTATGCCACAGGAAGCTTTTATCCTGGATTCCTGGTAGTATGATTAGGAAAGCAATTAGACACCATCGCCAAAATATCTAAAAAGCCAAAGGAGGCCAAGACAGTATGAACGAAAAGATAATAGAGCTTGCGGAGGAGCTGATGGCAAAATCGGAGGTGATCACCTTAGCGTCGATCAACGAGGAGGGCTTTCCGAGGATATGCGCTATGGCGAACGTGAGGCCCGAGGGCATAAAGACGATCTGGATGGCCACCGGAACAAACTCCAAGAAGACGGGGCACTTCAAGAATAACCCAAAGGCCAGCGTCTGTTGCCACGCTGGATGCGATAGCCTCACCCTTTTGGGAAACGTGTCGGTGATATCCGATCAGGAGGTCAAGCACTCCCTATGGCAGGACTGGTTTATCGAGCACTTCCCCAAGGGAAAGGACGATCCCGACTACTGCGTCCTCAAGTTCGAGGCAAAAGAGGCCACTATTTACGTAGAGGGGATATTCGAGACAGTCTCAATATAGATAGAAGCCCCCGACAAACCCAAGCCGGGGGCTTCTATCTATAATTATAAATTAAACTTGGCAGTCCTGAGTCGACCCAGACCTCACGAATCGATCCTTAAGGGACTTATAAACCATCATGACCAAAAGAAGTATACCGACGTAGCCGTTTATGACGTAGACCACGTTGACCAACCTGGCGAATGGAAGATATATACCTACAAAAAGGCCTACAATGGCCAACACAGCGGTTATCGTCCTGAACCTCGGGCTTTTATCCTCAGCTATCCTGGACGACACCGACCACAGAAGGGGTACAGCGGTGGTGAAGATACCAGCCACGATAATCAGGGAAAAACCGTTCGCTAAAAGAGGATGAATCTTTTCCGCCAGTATAAGAGATGGGATCTGGCTGGAAGCGACATCTCCGACTGAGCTCAAAAGTCCCAGGGCAACCACGATAACCGCTAGAGAAAAGCCTATGGCCCCTAGAGCCGCCCCATAGGCGGCCTCTTTCCTGCTCTGAGCGGTGGCTCCCATAGCTGCGAGGAAGGACGCAAGCCAAAGCATACAGAACCCAACATACGACCCGGCGGCAAAAAACCAGTTTGAGGAGGCCTTCAACAGATTTAGGCTGGGCAGGGCCGCATTTCCGATGGCAATACCCCCAAAATTCTTAAATATGGTTATAAGCCCCAAAGCTATGGATATAATAACTATAGCAGGACCTATTCCGCCTATCACATCCACGATTCTGCCCAATCCCAGGGAGACCGTAAAACCAGCCAAAAGAGCCATCAGAATCCCTCCGACGTAGACCGGCAATCCAAAGTGTTGGTTTATGGTCGCACCAGCACCGGCTATCATCACTACAAAGGACATGTAGATGAACACCGTGGCGAAGTAGTCGAAAAAACCTCCCAGAAGGTTTCCGCAGTAGTATCTAAAAATGTCGCTGCTACGATGAAATTTACGCTCCTGCCCTACGGTTATGAAACTCACTCCCACGAAGAGCAGTAGGACCAAGGTCATAATACCGCCTGCAATCCCCATATATCCGTAAGAGGTAAAGTACTGAAGCACCTCCTGGCCGGTGGCAAAACCGGACCCGATCAGGAACGCTATAAAGGCGCCAGCAAAGGTTATCACGGTTTTTGTACTTACGTTATCCTGTCTCATGGGAACCCCCTTTACCGTAGGTCACGAGAGCCCCAGCTTGATGCCATCGTTCCAGGCTGTTCTGGTTAGCTCCGCATCTATCCAACGGTAATCCTGATCGGCTAAAGCATCTTCGATAACCCTCTGGCTCTCCAGGAAGACCCTGGCTTTTTGGAGCAATAACAGGTCATCCCCGGACCAGGAGCTTTTTTCGCCCAGTATGATCGAACGATAGGAAGATCGATTCAGCCTGTTGTTTGCCGAAAGGGGGGAGCTCACCAGAAAATAGCCCTGCCGCACCATGGACTCTGCCCGATCTACAACGTCCAATACCGATCCTTCCACCCACGTTACCGACGAAAAGGCGTCTCTCGCTGTCTCGTTGTTTGTGACGACGATCATGCCAACCACCGGCTAAGGCTTGAATATGGTCTGTTTGGACACCCTCGTGCTCAGAGCCTCAAGGGCCTTATTTAGGAGTTTTCTCCTTACCTTACGGTCTCCCTCAGCTCCCAACTCGGGAGAGCCTATGGGATGAGGAATGGCCACCCCTGGAACTATCCTGTTTGCCCCCACGGTCATCATGATGGGGACTATGGTCGCCATCTGTACGACTGGAATACCCGCCACCTTCTCTATCTCTCTGGACATCGATGCACCGCATCGAGTACAGGAACCTCAGGTGGAGGTCAGTATTACCCCATCTACCCCATTTTCCTTGAGCTCAACACCTATTTCCTGACCGAAGCGCTCGGCGTGCCCCACAGCGGTTCCGGTTCCGGTAGTGCAATAGGCGTACCTGTAGAGCTTGCCGATCACGCCCTCTTTTTCCAACTCTCTCATTACGTCCAGAGGAAGCACTACGTCGGGATTTTGGTTAGCCCATGTGGTGTCGTACCCGCCATGGATGGACTCATAATTGTCCGGCGTGAGATCGTCCAGAGAGCTTATGTCGTATCTGCCGTAACTCTCAGCAGAGGACACCCTTATCCTGTCAGGATTTCCCTTAGGGACTATCCCACCGGAGGTTATTATGGCTATCGTGGCCTTTGACAGGTTTTCTATGGGATCAGATGGTGGGACTTTGTCGAAAACAGGCATCTCATACTCGGTATGAAAGGATTCCCCCTTCATTTTTTTCATGAGCATTTCAACCGCCCTTTGAGCGCCGGTCATCTCGTGGAAAAACACCTTTCTGACACCCCTGGAGAGGTAGCCCTCCTCCTCGGCGGATCTGAGCGTCTCTCCTCTGAGCCTTTTCATAAGCAGCGAGGCCATTCTTCCGACAGCGTCTTTCATACCCCTGGCACTGTCGGAAGCCTTCACTATGTAGGTCTTGGACGCGTAGATCTCAGCTCCGGGGTTTTCGTGATACAGGGCCGTCACAGCAGGGATTTGCAGGTCACTTTCAACAGAGGCACAGACGTCACCACAGGCCACTCCGTATCTACCGGCAAAAAAGCCGGGCCCTGCTACGACACCGTCTGGGTCGAAGGCTTTTATCATCGCTAAAACCTCTAGCCTGGCTTCGTCCATGTGCTCGCCGTAGTAGCTGTCTCCGCAGATGACGGTTCCAACCACCTCCGCACCTTCTCCCAGAGCTCCGTCAAGGGCCATGCCTGGGCCGACAACTCCAGGGCGGGATTCAGGTCCGATATGTGCCTTATCCTCTCCACCTATTCCCGCGTAAAACTGATTTATGTAATGGACTATTCTGAAGGTCATGTCTTTATCCTCCTGTCCTAAACCCACTTCGAGCCGGTACGGTTAGTCCCGATCTCGCAGGTTGATCCTATAATCGACTGAAGCTCGACATACATAGATCCATCTGGCCTCAAACTATCCTCCGCTCCTCCTGATACGTGAGCGATAGACTCGGGATATCCTATGACCCTCTCCATCGGAGGGACCTCCACCATCTCGTTTACGTTGCCAGCGGACACGAAGGCAGTGAGCTCCGGCGTAGCGTCGGCAAGCCCCTGTCCCGATCCATCGGTTCCAGACGCTTCGTCCGCTATCACGACGGTCTTTATCCCAAGGGCCTCGCATTTTTTGACGTTCATACATATATCGGTATCGGGGTTACCGTACCCTTCCTCGGTGATGATTACTCCATTGGCACCAAGCTCATGGGCAAGCTTGGCGTTAAAGGAGGAAGTCCTCTCTTTACCAGCCAGCACCGTGGACTCAAGGGTGGGGATCATCCCCAGAAAATTGATCTCCTTACCGTGAAGGGAGTAAAGCTCCTGAACTACTGGATCGTTGACGTGATGCCAGGTTGTATTCTTATCGCAGGCCGATACACAGTTCCCTGAGACCATTGCTCCGTCCAGTATTTCGTTAGGATGGACCAAGGTAGGCAATATATTTTTCATGTCCACGCCGTAAAGATAGGTATCGTGGAGCAGTCCCTGAGTGATACACATACACAGGTGGACCACCTTAGGGAGATTTGGGTACTTGATCGCCTCCTCCGACACGGTCCCCTTATCGAAGACCTGCACCTCATCGACGTGAGCACCCTTGCAGGATTCAGCTAGGTATAGACCGGCCTTCAGTCCGGCGACCCTGAGGGCCTCCTCGTATTGATGTTTTTCCAGCCCCTCCAGAGGGTGAGCGTTTATGACCAGGTTGTACGTTTTTGAAAAAGGGGTATGGTCCGCTCCAGGGCCTGACATGTCGATAAAGCCCTCCTGAAAGGCCATAATAGGCCCAACGGATATGACAGCAGCCCCGCTCAGTACAAGGGTCTTACCGTTACCGACTATCTCGTTAGGGGCCAGCACCCCTGGGAAAAAGCCCTCCCCCCCATGGAGCTTTACCCTGGGCTCTATAACGTCTTTCACCGGAATTATCCTGGCCGATTCCCCAGGTCTGGTCAGGTCGACCTCCCAACTATCGATACGATCGTCGTCGCTCAAAGCGGCTATAACTCCGTCTTTATCCACGTAAAGAACGTGATCCTCAAGCCTAGTAGGGCTACCCCATCGGATATCCTTGACGATGGCCCTGTGCAGTTCAAGCCTCATGACGAACCTCCTTAGTTTTTGATCGCGAATCCTCGCTAAGCAACTAAAGTCTAACGACAATTGTCTAGACAATCATCGTTGAAAAGAGCCATGTTTTATGGCCTAATATAGGGAGGTCTTTGTGCGATTTATACAAAAGGAGGATCTCATAAAAAATGGTTATAGGGCCTCAGCAGAGCGGATCCGATTTAACCTTTAGGCGACATGCCATAGAGATAGCTCAATCAACCGCGGAGATTATCGGATTTGACGTCATCATCACAGACACAGAGGGGATCATCGTGGGAGCAAGCGACAGCAGACGGATAGGGGAGCTACACGAAGCGTCTTTGGAGGTCATGACTGACAGAAGGGGAAGTTCCACATCCGAGGAGGAGGCAAAAAAACTCAAAGGGACCCTGCCGGGAGTAACCTATCCGATAAGTTCAATATCCGGTGGGATAGTAGGTTCGATGGCTATCACAGGCGACGCCGATAAAGTGCGTCCTTTTGCCTTGATAGTCAAGAAACAAATAGAGATACTGTTAAAAGAGAGGGAGTTTTTTGAGCGCGCGGAAAACAGAGAACATATACTACAGGATTTTATTCAAGATCTATCCACCTTCGTACCAGGCGTCAGCAACGAGACGATGCTTTTAGCTAGGGCATCGGAGTTCAGGTACGACAGAACGTGGATATACGTGCCAATAGCGATAGATCTTTACCAATTCGGGAGATTTGCCGTAGAGATCAGGAAAAGACATATCCAGAAGGAGGGAGAAAAGCCTGAGGTGATAATACAGAACGTCAAGAGAAAAATACTCCTGGAGATCCGCAAGATATTTAACGGGCCTAAGGATATATCTATGATGGAGAGCAATAACCGCTTTGTAGTCCTCCATGCGGTCAAGCCAGCTGAGCCCAATGCCTCAAGCTCCAACTGTCCGGCGGAGGCGATAAAAAAGGGCCATAGCCTCTTGGAGAAGGTAATGGCAGAAGGGCTTAACGCAGCGATAGGGATAGGCTCCCCTTCCCTGGGAATAGCCAATCTGGCGGAGGCCTACAAAGAATCCTGGAGGGCCTTGACCTTGGGGAAAAAATTTATGCAGGGACCAGGGGTTTATTGCATCGACGATTACAGGCTTGAGGAAATGATATCCACCCTGGCACCCTCTGTAAGAAATCGTTTTATCCTGTCCAGCCTGAAGGGACTTAGAGAGCAGCCCGACTGGGAGGACCTAAAGGGGACCATAAAGTCCTGGTGCGAGGGAGGTTTCTCCGTGGTAAATACGGCAAAAAACCTCCACCTACACAGGAACTCGGTCCTTTACAGGCTGGATAAGATAAAAAATTGCTCTGGACATGACCTCAAGGACTTCAGAACCTGCTTGAACCTATACACCGCCCTGGTTTTAGATCGTTTTCTAGGCCCGGGGAGCAAAGAGTAAATGTATAATATCTCTCCTTAGTGACCACAAAACCCAGCTA
>CAYNAN010000080.1:0-11028 GCA_964395085.1 uncultured Synergistaceae bacterium | reverse complement strand
CGTTACAGTTGCCTTGCGGCCTCCGCTCTCAGCGGCGCAGGAGGAATAATACCACTCGAAAGTCAGATCGTCAACAGGGGATATTCGTTTTCCCACGTTTGTTTTTTGAGCTACCCCTTTTCGATAGGGGAGTCCACGTTCTTGGTTCGCCTGTCCCCTAAAACCACGTCCTTCAGCCTCTCGCCCCTCACCATAAAAAAAACTCTCTCGGCTATGTTGCTGGCATGATCACCTATCCTCTCCAGGTGTCTTCCGGTCAAAAGCAACTCTGTGGCCACAACTATGCCATCTCTGTCACCGTTCATATGAGCCATCATGGTTATCAGCTCTTCAGACATCCCAGAGGCTAGTTTGTCCAGCTGCTTATCTTCCTTAAACACGTTTACCGCTAGATCAGAGTCTCCGTCGAAGAAGGCCTGAAGGGAGCGAAAAACCATAGAGATTGATATGTCGGCCATTCTGGAGATATCCACCAAGGGTTTGGACATGGGATGGGTGGATACGGTTATAGCTCTCTCTGCCACGTTCACAGCTTGGTCTCCTATCCTCTCCAGATCTGTGGCTATTTTTATGACTGCGAACACAAAGCGCAGGTCCTCCCTGACGGGACTTCTCATGGCAATAGAGGAGAGACATTCTCTGTTTAGATCGGTCTCGGTGGCATCTACAACGTCATCGCCTTCTATGACCTTTTTCGCCAGAACCACGTCACCCTCCCTGAGAGCGACCAAGGAGTCGACAAGCGCCTGACGTACCCTATCACCCATGAAGCTCACAAGGGAGAGGATCCTCTCCCTGTCGTCACCGTAGGCCAAGTCGACGTCCGTTCGGGCGGCACTTCCTCTATTCATCAATCTCGCGAATAACTTCAGCAACGTCCCCGCCACCTTTCTCCCTACGTGACATCTCAAAGGCCATTCTTTCTCCCTTGGTCAACTGGGTACAGGCCTTCGCCAATTGGTTACCGACGGCCAGATACTCCAGTCCGCCCCCTCTGCCGTAGCTGCCTCGTCTAAAAATGTCTCGTCTGATATTTTCATCTAATTCTTTTAATTTTTCGTACCATCTGTCGACATCGGACGCCATGCCTAGATCTCCAAGCGCAATAACTCCCATGGAGGAACGCAGGAGCTCTATCAAAGATGCGTTGTACTCTTTAGCTGATCGTTCATCCGGCAAAGGAGGCTTTCTTCTCCCGCTCAGATCGTCGTATAAAGAGGGGAATAGCCCTCTATTGACGACCTCTTTTACGCCCTTCAGGGCCTCCAGAGCGTAGGCAACCCTCCCGTATGGGACTTTCATGCTCTCTCTGCCGGACATCTCGATAGAGTTAAAATAATCCGAGATAACCTCCATGAGCTCGTCGGTACCGTCCCTTAGCCTCGCCAATACACCGAGGTTATCGGTTCCAGATAGGATTAAATCGGATTCCCGTTCGAGAAAACCAGCAAGACGGGCCAGCTCTTTATCCAAAAGAGGCAGAGCAAGTCCCGGAAAATCGACCAGCTTAGGGTTAAGATAGGCGGGTTCCCCTATGCTCTCCCTGTCATTTGAGGCAAGTTCTCTGAGTCCATGGGCCATAAACCCGGTAAAGGGCAACAACATAAACGCGTTGAGCCAAACGACTAAGAACTGCAAAGCAACACATCTGAGCTCCACTGAGAGAAACGAGATCGCCTCAAGACCATGAGGCACTGCAAAGGAGAGGGGCAGCATAAAGGCGACCCCGATCACCTTGTACAGGGCTGACCCTATTCCCAACAGCCTGGCGTTTTTTCTACCGGAAAGGCTGGCTATAAAGACTATCACTGATGACCCGATGTGGGAACCAATGACAACAGGATAGACCGACTCCAACGGCAGAGATCCAGCCCCTGCTAGGGCTATAGCAAGCGCCATAACGGCAGCACTGCTCTGCAACACCGCCGCTGCCGCAGTGGCGACAAAGCCCATCAGCCAAGGTCTAGCGCTTAGTGAGGTCAGAACCAGGGCAAACCTAGGATCGGACATCAATGGAGTTACCCCCAACTTTATCAGAAACATACCGGTCAGAACCAACGATATCCCCCTGACCACGGAGGCGACGTTTTGGGCCCTCCCTCTGGTGAACTCCGATGTAAAGTGGGCCACTGCCAAAAACCCGGGAGCCAGTTGAACCACCGGTAACCCCAGGAGAAGGGTCACAAAGGTTCCTCCCACGCTGGCCCCTATCATTACCACCAAGGAGCCAGATAGGGACAGCATCCCTACGTCAACGAGCCCCACCGCGAAGGACGTTGCGACCGAGCTGCTCTGTGTTATGGCGGAGAGGAGTATACCGAAGCCAAATGCCATAGGCTTGCGATCGGTAACCTCCGCCATCTTGTGCCTGGCCTCTTTCCCCATACAACGACGAAAGCCCTCCGATGTCGAGGTAACCCCCATAAGGAAAAGGGCCAGACCACCGGCTATTTGAGTCCAATAAAAAACGGAAGCCCCCATGATACCCCCTCCTGAAAGATCTAACGGTTATCCACCCTCCTTTTTTTGAGGAAGACCGGTAGAAGCAACAATATCACCAACAGCCATAGTATCAGGCATATAGGACGGTTAAAGAATATGTTCACCGATCCCTGAGACATTATGAGAGATTGGCCAAAACCCATCTCCGCGATCGGCCCTAAGATCAGCCCCAGAACCACAGCCCCGAGAGAAAAACCAGCTCGATGAAGAAAGTATCCTCCTACACCAAAGGCCAGCATCAGCCATACGTCGAAAAGACTGTTGTTGATGGCATAGCTCCCTACGACTGACAATACCGATATGGCCGGTATAAGCAGAGAGTTCGGAACAGTGGCGACTCTAGCAAAAAAAGGCGCCCCGTAGAGGCCCAGCAGCAGGAAGCACAGATTTGCGAGAAACAAAGACAGTATAAACGCGTAGGTTACACTCCCAAATCGGCTAAAAAGCTCCGGCCCAGGTATAAGTCCCTGGATCATGAGGCCACCCATTAAAGCAGCGGCAACCGAGTTTCCAGGGATCCCCAAGGTCAGGAGGGGGACCAGAGAACCGCCGACACATCCGTTATTGGCGCTTTCCGCAGCCGCGACGCCTTGAGGATTGCCCTTGCCAAAGCTGTCTGGGTCGGGCGATATCTGTTTTGCAAAGTTGTACGATATAAAGGCAGCTATGGTGGCTCCAGCGCCGGGTAATATCCCGACCACCGTCCCTATCAGGCTACCGCGAGCTATGGTTCCCCCCAGGCCCTTAGGCAAAGGGGCCCTTTTCAGTGAATCCGGGTCGGTACCGAGCTGCTGAACTATGTGGCTGTCAGCGGTAAGGTCCAGTATCTGGCTGACGGAAAAAAGACCGATAAGGGCCGGCATGAATGAAACTCCCTCAAAGAGCTCTATAAATCCGCCTGAGAATCGGATATAGCCGTCTATGGGGTCCATACCTATGGACGCAATTATCAGTCCAAGGATCCCGGATAACATGCCCTTTATGAGGTTTCCAGAAGTCAGAGTTACTATGCTGGCCAAACCCAATATAGCCAACAGGAAGTACTCGGGAGGACCAAACCTGAGGGCAAACTTGGCCAACACGGGAGAGATAAGAAGAAGGGCAAAAGTTGATACTACCCCACCCCAAAAACTGGCAACGGTAGCGATAGCGATGGCCGTGCCTCCCTTCCCCTGCCTTGTCATGGGGTAGCCGTCGAAAGCGGTTGCAGCGGCGGCAGGCGTGCCTGGGGTCGACAGCAATATGGACGATATAGCCCCACCGTACATACCGCCACTGTAGACCCCACCCATCATGGCGAGACCGACGACCGGATCCATACCGAAGGTCACAGGTATTAGAAGGGCCACCGCCATGGTAGCTGTCAGGCCTGGAATAGCTCCGATTATCATCCCACCTGTGGTACCGCTTAAAATAGCGATCAAAACTTCAACTCTAAAGAGAGATGCGCAGGCTGAAAGCATCATTTCGGCCATAACTAACCTCCTAACAGGCCAGTCGGGACCGGGACCGACAGGAACCGAACGAAGACAAGGTACACTGTCCCAAGAAGCACCAACGAGCCACCGATCAGGCCCACTGGCCTCTTAAACCCCAGGATCCAACCTAGGGTAACCATATAAAACCCACTGGCTGGAAAAAATCCGATAAAGTCCAACGAGAGGACGTAGACGAGGGTGAGGACCACTGTGTAAAAAAAGGGCTTTGGGGCCTTGACCCAAATCAGCCTTTCCGACGACCCTACGAGCAGGGTCTGGACCAAAAGCATCAGAGAGAACACCGACATAACCCCGGAGAGGAACAGAACGTATCTCGCAGCAGAGACCACCCTATCGGGGAATTTTCCGACCGAGATAAACATGGCTGCCGCCAGGACTAGCCCGGCGGCGGCACAAAAAATGTTGAGGTGTTTTCGACTCATGTCAGCAAGTTCCCTACCAGGGAGCGACCGCAAAGGCCTCGTCGGTGTTCTTCTGAAGGGTCCTCAGATAATCTCCGTATGCCTCTCCCTGAAACACGTCCAGAAGAAGCTGCCCCTTTGAGGCCTGTATGAACTCAGGATCCTTGAGCGCTGCGTCGAAAACCTCCATGATATTCGTCATGACGTCGTCGGGAAGACCGGCCGGAGCGGCAAAACCCCTGGAAGAATCGGACAGGACGACATATCCCTGCTCGGTGCAGGTAGGGACGTCTGGGAGGGTATTCCAACGATTCTTCGTCATAACTCCAAGGGGTCTGAGCTCTCCGGACTCAAGCTGAGCGTCTACTTGGGAGACGTTCATGAACGCCATATCCAGATGGGCTCCCATTATAGCCGCCTTCTGCTCAGCGGACCCCTTGGAGGGAACGGCGTTTATCGATATCCCGGCAGCCTTCTCCAGCTGACGGAGGGCAAAATCGTCGTCCCCTCCGGGCCCAGAGGTGGAACCGGTCAACTTTCCGGGGTTTTCCTTGGCAAAAGCCACAAGGTCCTCAAGGGTTTTAAAGGGACTGTCAGGATGAACGACCACGATCCCTGGATCCGTAACGACGTTGGCGATCGGAGCAAAGCTATCCATAGTGTACTTGGCTCTTCCAGCGGAGACGTGAGCTGCTACGTGAGGGGTGTAGATACAGCCAATGGTGTATCCGTCGGGCTTCGCCCTGGCTATGTACTCAAAACCTATCTGCCCCCCTGCGCCAGGCTTATTGACTATGACTATGGGCTGGCCCAGATGCTTCTCGGCAAACTTGGCTACCAGTCTGGCCATGGTGTCGGTGCCTCCCCCGGCGTTAGATGGGACTATTATGGTCACGGGCTTCTCCGGGTATGAAGCAAAGGCAACCCCAGCGAAGCATACCACCCCCAGCAAAACGCACAGCAAGCCTAACTTCCTCATGATGAACACTCCTGTCCTATTATGATGATAAGGGACCAAGCCCCTTTCCCAAGTTACCCTGATATGTTACACGAAGTTATCGCTGTGGAAAAGTACCTGTCTCACCAGCCCGTGTCTCAGGCCACATGTCGATACCGCCATTTCAGAGACACCCACGGATCTGGCGACAGCCAGAGCTATACAGGCGCCTCCAAGTATCACCCTAGCACGGGATTCTGGAACCCCAGGAATCGACGCCCTATCCCTCACGTCTGTGGCGGCGAAAAGATAGACCTGCCTTTTAACTTCGTCCAGGCCGATAAAGTAATTTTCGCCTTTCGGGATAAACGATCCCCCTGAGGCGACCGACGCCATCGTCACCAAATTTCCTCCGGTCCCCACCAACATCGGTTTATCACCTCTAGGCTTTATCCCGCCATTATCGAGTCGAAGGGATATCCAGGATAGGGCCTGATCCAAAGAATCGCGCTTGACCTTATCGTGAGGAAAAAACCTTTCCGTCAAGGTCAAAGCCCCGAGGTCCAGGCTGACGGGGTCCTCCATGGCCATGCCGGAAAAAAAGGCGAACTCGGTGCTCCCTCCACCTGTATCGAAGAGCCAACAGGAGCTTTCCTCCGGCAGGGTCTCTCGAACAGCCCTCAGAGAATACTCCGCCTCCTCTCTACCGGACAAAATTTTTAATTCAAGACCAGCCTTATCTCTGAATTTAAAAGAAAATTCATCGGCATTGATAGCGTTCCTCAAGGCCATAGTCGCAAAGGCAAAGCAGGATTTCACCCCCATAGATCTGGCCTCCGTCAGGAAGGTATCTATTGAGGTCAACGTCCTCTCCATGGCTTCATCCATGATGAGTCCCGATTTATCCAAGCCCTGACCGATCCTGGTAACCTCGTTTCTGTCCAAAATATGGACGACTTCCCCTGAGGAGCTGAGCTTGGAGACCAGGAACTTCACCGAGTTAGTGCCTATCTCGATCAGACCTACCGGTTTATCGATCAACCTCGTCTCCTCCTTCCCTTGATGGAGCCCTTCTTTGGAGCTTTATCCTTCTTCTTCACCGCTTTTTTGCCATCGGTGGATCTCCTGTGTACTGCATCAGGCAGCTCCACCTTTGTTGAGTCCATCTCCTTTATCTTCTCCTCGAAACCGAACACCGTCGGGTCTATCTCCATTATCGCCTCATCGACCTGATCCATGTGGGAGAGCTTGTAATCCTGCGGAAGAGCGTTGTTGAACCTTTTGACCTTTAGAAGGGACTGGAGCTCGTTCCTCTCGTACTTGAGCAGTATCTCGGACGCGGTGATGCCGTCGGGATGGACGTAACCGTCGCTATCGGTACCCCAGAAAAACAGCTCGGCCATATCCAGGTTCTGCTCGACCTCCATCTCGCCATACCACACATCGGCCAATATAGCCCTGAATCGATCCTTCCCCTCCGGAACTATCTTCTCGAGGCTGCCCTCTATGACCTTCATGGCGTGTTTGATCTCACCTAGGACCCTTCTGTAGCCCAGCTCGGGAAGGGAACCGGAGGACACTATCTCCGCCTCGTTTTCGATGGTGCTGCTCCCCTTCAGGATAGCTCCGAAGTTGGGCCGGAGCTCGACCGAGGCCTCCTCAACCGGTGCATTGATCAGGGCACGGAAGACATCCCCGGTTCTAACCCCAAAGGCCTCCGCCGGCGACTTATCCATCCAGGTGACGTAACCTTTATCGAACAGCCCTTTCCTGCCGGCCCTACCGGACATTTGGAGGAAAGAGTTTTTGGAGATGGGACACCGATCGTGAAACTTCACCAGCTGCGCGAAGACGGCCCTCTCTGCGGGGAGATTTACCCCAAGGGCGAGGGCGTCAGTTCCCACGACAACATCTATGATCCGCTCTCTATAGGCTCTCTCCACGAGCAGCTTCTCCTTGGGCAGAAGACTCCCGTGATATATCCCAATCCCCTTGAACATACATCGCCTTATACCTTGGACCTCTAGTATCCAAGCCAGATCCTCCAGCCTCCTCTTTCGACTTTCGTCGAATCGCAGCCTCCGATCCGCTATTATATCCGCTATCTGTTGAGCTCCCTTTTGGGAGAATACGAACACGAGGGCGTCCCTTATATCGCCTGGATCTATGGGCTTGTCACAAAACGTCAGCTCCGTTACCCTCTCGTGGGATTCATACAGGGCAAAGCTTCTTCCCGTTATGCGATTCAGGTAACCTTTAACCCTTTCAGCTCCACCAAAAGTAGCGGACATCACCAACACAGGAACGTCCATATCGGTGTTTCTGATGCCGTCGATATACGCCCGGCTCCTCTCGTTCTCACCGAAGATATAGTGAAACTCGTCCACTATAAGCTTTATCCCCTTCATGCCTGCGTACTTAAGAGCGTAGATCTCCTGGGTACAGCATACTATCGGAGCACCAGCGTTTTTCTTGAAATCCCCCGTCTCTATGCCAGTGTCAAATCCCATGGATATAAGATCCATATACCTCTCGTTGCTCAGTGCCTTTATAGGCGCGGTGAATATGATTTTTTGCCCATCGGGGACCGCCAAGGCCATTCCGTCCAGGCCAAATAGACCAGCCCATAGGTACGCCACCCAGGTCTTTCCGGTTCCGGTAGGGGCGGACAACACGGCACTACGCCCCTCTATCGCGTAATAGGCGTCCCTCTGCCAACGGTAAAGGGATCCACCTAGATTAACATCTGTAGATAAAACTACTCTTTTGTCTTTTTCCAAAAAGAACAACCTCCCGTCATCAATGCCACGTGGCCCTGCCCTATCCATTATAGGCTACTTGAAAAAAATCCTATCGCAAAAAAGAGAAATAGTGTAAAATACGCCGGCTTGGTCCACATTGGATCAACTCTAAAACGAGAGGATGGTGTATATGTCAGCTCCAGAAAAGTACGATTTTGATCTGGATAGATTTATATCCAGGGAGCGCTTCGAAAAAATGAGGGAGTTTCTGACGGACAAGGAGACGCCCTGCCTGCTGCTTGACCTTAAGGCGGTGGAGAAGAACTACGATGACCTCGCAAGGAGCATGCCCTACGCCAAGATACACTACGCTATAAAGGCAAATCCCCATGAGAAGCTGCTCAAGATGTTGGTCGATAAGGGATGTAACTTCGACTTCGCATCGGTCCCGGAGCTTGACATGATAATGAAACTAGGAGCTACGCCTGACAGGCTTAGCTACGGTCACACCATCAAAAAATCGGAACATATCGCCTACGCCTACGAAAAGGGTATCAGGCTGTTCGCAACGGACTCAGAGGACGACCTGAGGAGGATAGCGAAGAACGCTCCTGGATCAAAGGTGTTCTTCAGGCTGTTTATGGAGTGTAGCGGAGCGGATTGGTCCCTCTCCAGAAAATTCGGGGCACACCCCGACACGATATTCCAGCTCATCCAGATGTCCAAGGAACTGGACGTTATCCCGTGGGGGCTCTCCTTCCATGTCGGCTCACAGCAGAGGGATATCGGCCAGTGGGGAAGCGCCATAGCCGGGTGCAAGTACCTATTCGACTCGGCAAGAGAGGTTGGAGTAACGCTTAAGATGATAAACCTAGGCGGAGGATTCCCAGCGCCCTACACTCAGCCTACTGCCACATTGGAGATGTACACCAAGGAGATCACCCGTTTTCTGGTAGAGGACTTCCCAGACGGAATGCCGGAGATAATCACCGAGCCTGGAAGATCGTTGGTCGGGAACAGCGGGATCCTCGTCAGCCAGGTGGTTTTGAAGTCCAAGAAGGACACTTACAACCCACACAGTTGGCTTTACATCGACGCGGGAAAGTTCGGCGGACTCTACGAGACCATCGACGAATCGATTAAGTACCCCATATACTCGGAGAAGACTGGAGCTGTAGGTGAGTACATCATAGCAGGTCCGACCTGCGATAGCATGGACGTCCTTTACGAGGACACGAAATACCTTTTGCCCCAGGATCTGGAGGAGGGGGATAGGCTCTATTTCTTCTCCACAGGCGCATACGTAAACTCGTGTTCCCTGGAGAGCTTCAACGGCTTCAAACCTCCCAAGGTTTACATATTCGATGAAGATTAGCACAGAGAGGGAGCCCCGTCAGGGTCTCCCTCTCTTATTCTCAAGACGTTAAGATATCTTTCCTCGCAAACGATCTGAAACCACTGAGCCCCCACACGACAAGTATGAAGATCACAGCGACGAAACGAACAGCGTTATCGGGATAAAAGGCCGCCAGCCCGGAGACAAATGAGATTGTCCTCAGACAAAAGCCTATATGTCCTAAGGCCCATCCTTGAATGGCCGATGCGACACCCACTACCCCTAAAATGCCCACAACGAACACGGACAAAAAAGCTACATCCCCCCCGATGAGTAGAAAATGCGGGTCATATACGAAAGCAAAGGGAAGTATATAGGCAACGATCCCGATCGAGGTAGCGGTGAGACCGGTCTTCAGCGGATCGGACTTAGCGATCCCCGCGGCGGTAAAGGAGGCAAGACACACAGGGGGAGTGATATCCGCCATGATACCAAAGTAGAAGACGAACATGTGTGCCGCCAGGGGAAGTACCCCCAACTTCATCAAAGCTGGAGCTATAACCGTGCTCGTGACTATGTAGTTTGCGGTGGTTGGAAGTCCCATTCCCATCACCAGACAGGCCACCATCGACACCAGCAGAGTTAAAAACAGACTACCACCGGCTAGATCCATTATGTTCACCGACACTGTCATCCCCAAAGCCGTCAAGGTAGCCACTCCGACGACTATTCCGACGACACCGCAGGCGACAGCCACAGAAAGAGCGTTATAAGCCCCATCAGCCATGGCATCCATAATCTGTCCTAAAGACATCCTTGTGTGTGACCTGATTGACGCCGAAAGAACCACCGTTACAGTCCCCCAAAAAGCCGCGGCCAAAGGGGTATAATTTTTTAACAACATAGCTATTATAACCACTATAGGTATCAATAAGTGACCATCTCGCAAGAGTACATCGTTTAGCCTAGGAATCTCTTCCCGACCGACCCCTGCTAGGTCCTTTTTCTTGGCCCTAAAGTGTACGTTCGACAGCACAGCTCCATAGTAAAGAAGAGCAGGTATAATCGCCGCCTTAGCGATCTCCAGGTAGGGAATCCCTAGAAACTGGGTCATCACAAAGGCTCCAGCGCCCATTATCGGTGGCATTAGCTGGCCGCCGGTTGAGGCGCAGGCCTCCACAGCTCCAGCGAATCTCCCATCATAACCTACTCTTTTCATCATCGGGATGGTCATGGCCCCTGTCGTAGCGACGTTCCCTACGGAGGAACCGCTTATGGTACCTAAGAGGGCAGAGGCAAGAACCGCGACTTTAGCCGGTCCTCCCGGAGCGGATCCGGCTAATGCCATGGACAGATCGTTGAAAAGCCTTATTCCTCCTCCTGCTGCCAGGAAAGAACCGAACAGTATAAAGACGAATACGTAGGTGGCAGACACCCCTATTGCTACTCCGTATATCCCCTCGGTTGTGAGATACATCTGTTGAATCACCCTGTTTAAGGAAAAACCCCTATGCATGAAGATCCCTGGAGCATACCGCCCCCAAAGAGCGTATAAGAGAAATAATATACCTAGGAAGGGCAACACCCTGCCTGC
The DNA here is from genome assembly GCA_964395085.1 of uncultured Synergistaceae bacterium. GTDB lineage: Bacteria > Synergistota > Synergistia > Synergistales > Dethiosulfovibrionaceae > Dethiosulfovibrio. The sequence goes on along the minus strand of CAYNAN010000080.1, from coordinate 18 downwards.
TACCCTCCTACCGGCCTC
>CAYNAN010000079.1:8655-11030 GCA_964395085.1 uncultured Synergistaceae bacterium | reverse complement strand
GGCCTTACCCAGAAGAAGCACGATATGTTCATAGTCGGCTGGACCTGCCAGACTCCCGACCCTGACATGGCCGTCTACGCGCCCTTCCACTCCTCCATGAAGGGGAACAACAACTTCACCTTCTTCGGAGACGACGAGATAGACCAGCTTCTCGAGAAGGGCCGCCTCATAGCCGACGGTCCTGAGCGTCAGGATGTCTACTACCGCATCCAGGACATCCTCAGGGAGAGAGGCCCATGGGTGTTCCTCTACAACGACGAGCAGGTCGTCGGAACCCAGGACTACGTCAAGGGATTCGTGCCGAGCCCCTTCGGCTTCCACGCTCTCTACAACGTCACCTTTGACGCTAACTAAAGAGTAGGGGACACAGAAGCAACCGACGCAGGAGTACGGCCGGGCCGTGCTCCTGCTTTCCTTTGCATTGGGAGGGGTTTGAATGTTCAAATACATCTTCAAAAGGGCTCTGATGTTGGTTCCGGTCCTTATCGGGGTTACCTTTATAGTCTTCACCATGCTCTACATAACCCCTGGCGATCCAGCCAGGATGGTCCTGGGGGAGCAGGCTCCTCAGGAATCGGTGGACCAGCTGCGTCAGGATATGGGGCTAAACGATCCGTTCCTTGTCCAGTTTGGCCGTTACGTCTATAAGGCCGTCTTTCACGGCGATATAGGTCGGTCCTACATAACCAAACGTCCTGTGGTGCAGGAGATTTTGGCCGCCTTCCCCGTGACTCTTAAGCTCTCGGCCATGGCTATGATCATCGCCATGGTTATAGGGATTCCCTGTGGGATAGTTTCGGCGATAAAACAATACTCTCTGTTCGATAATTTAGTCACGATCTTTGCCATGATAGGTATATCCATGCCGGTTTTCTGGCTTGGGATCCTGCTCATACTGCTTTTTTCCGTCAGGCTTGGTTGGGTTCCCCCGTCGGGATTTGACTCCTTCTCTACCATGATTCTCCCAGCCGTGACGCTAGGGGCACAGTCGATCGCCATAATCACCAGAATGACCCGCTCCAGCATGCTGGAGGTCGTAAGACAGGACTATATCAGGACCGTCAGGGCCAAGGGACAGAAGGAACGGATCGTCATATGGAAACACGCCCTCGGAAACGCTCTTATACCAGTCGTCACGATCAGCGGAATTCAGTTCGGCATCCTCCTCGGAGGAGCCGTCCTCACCGAGCTGATCTTCTCAATACCGGGGGTCGGTCGCCTGATGGTGGAGTCCATCAAGATGAGGGACTTCCCTGTGGTTCAGGGAGGGGTCCTCTTCATCGCTGTGGCTTTCTGTGTGGTCAACCTGCTGGTGGACCTCATCTACGCCTGGCTCGACCCCAGGATAAAGGCTCAGTATGTGTCCTAGGAGGTGGCCGGTATGAACGAACCTAAGAAGAAAAACCCCTGGCTTGAGGTACTCAGACGGCTCAAGAAAAACCGTCTGGCCATGTTAGGGCTCGTCGTAGTACTGCTTTTAATAGGTACGTCCGTCTTTGCGCCGGTTATAGCTCCTTACAGCTACGAGGACCAGGACCTTCTTGCAGCTTTTGAGGGACCCTCTAAGGCCCATTGGTTTGGGACCGACGAGTTTGGGCGAGACATATTCAGCCGTATAGTCTACGGAAGCAGGATATCCCTACAGGTCGGGCTGGTGGCCGTGAGCTTCTCCATAATGATAGGTGGATTTTTGGGAGCACTGGCCGGTTACTACGGTGGCCGGATAGACAACGTCATAATGAGGATAATGGACGTCCTGTTCTCCGTGCCTCAGCTGCTTTTGGCCATCTCGGTCGCAGCGTCCCTGGGACCTGGGCTTTTCAACCTCATGATAGCCGTCGGAATATCGTCCGTTCCCCAGTACGCCAGGCTGGTTAGGGCGTCGGTCCTCTCCATAAGGGAACAGGAGTTTATAGAGGCGGCCAGGTCCATAGGGGCCAAGGACCTCAAGATAATCTTCCGTCACATTTTGCCGAACTGTATGGCCCCGATAATAGTCCAGGGGACCTTGGGCGTCGCCTTCGCCATACTGACGGCGGCGGGGCTCAGCTTTATAGGCCTTGGCATTCAGCCTCCCATCCCTGAATGGGGCGCGATGCTCTCGGGCGGTAGGGAGTACATCAGGGATCACGCCTACATGACCATGTTCCCCGGTTTGGCCATAATGATAACCATATTGGCCCTGAACTTCCTAGGCGACGGTCTCAGAGACGCTCTGGATCCCAAGCTGAAGAACTAGGACGGGGGGATTGAATCATGAAAGATAACTTGCTTCTTGATATTCAGGATCTTTCGGTGCAGTACAGCACCGATGAGGGAGTCGTCAGGGCGGTGGAGGGGCTCAACCTTCAGCTTCAGCCTGGAGACTCTTTGGG
>CAYNAN010000079.1:2238-8555 GCA_964395085.1 uncultured Synergistaceae bacterium | reverse complement strand
CTGGAACGAGGCCAGGCCCGGGCACTTCGTGGCCTGTTTCCTGCATCAGAAAGACTGAGGAGGGCCTATCATGGTCGCAGTAGGAACCAAACTCATGGAGGTCAAGAACCTCAAAAAATATTTTAAGACGAAAAAAGGTCTGCTTCACGCGGTGGATGATCTCAGTTTTCACATCGACAAGGGCGAGACCCTTGGTCTGGTTGGTGAGTCCGGCTGCGGAAAGTCCACCACCGGAAGGGTGCTGATAAGGCTGTTGGAGGCCACCTCCGGTCAGGTACTCATGGACGGAGAGGATGTGCTGTCCGCATCTAGCAAGAGGATGGAGACGCTTCGCACCAGGATGCAGATGGTGTTTCAGGATCCCTACTCGTGCTTGAACCCGAGAATGACGGTGTCGGAGCTTATCTCCGAGCCACTTGAGGTCAACAACCGCTACACCGGCAAGACCGAGAGACCCGCCAGGATCAGGGAGCTCATGGACATAGTGGGACTAGCCACGAGGTTGACAAACTCATACCCCCACGAGCTGGACGGTGGGAGAAGACAGAGGGTCGGCATCGCCAGAGCTCTGGCCTTAAACCCGGAGTTCATAGTGCAGGATGAGCCCGTGTCGGCCCTTGACGTGTGCATCCAGGCCCAGATACTCAACCTTATGAAGAACCTTCAGAAGGAGCTGGGCTTGACCTATCTGTTCATATCTCACGATCTTTCGGTTGTTAAACACGTATCAGATCGTATCGCGGTAATGTACCTGGGATCGATGGTGGAGCTGACCGATTACCGCTCCATATTTAGGGATCCCCTACATCCCTACACACAGGCGCTCCTGTCGGCCATACCCATAGCCAAGGTCGACGTGGAGAGGAACAGGATCCTGTTGGAGGGCGACGTCCCAAGTCCGATCAACCCACCAGATGGGTGCCGCTTCGCCGGTCGCTGTCGTTTTCGTCAGGAGCGCTGCACGGTGGAGACGCCGGAGCTTCGTCAGATAGATCCGGGAAGATGGGTTGCCTGTCATTACGCCAGAGAGCTGGAGGAGACCAGATCATGAGCTGCGATATGAAGTACGTCGTCGGTATCGCCCAGGAGATACTCGCCATACCGAGCCCTGGAGGCGATACCGACAGGGCTGTCGAGAGGCTCGAGAGGGAGTTCGTGTCCATGAACATCCCCTGTCGCAGGACAGCAAAGGGAGCCCTGATCGCCGTTCTGGAGGGGCAGTCCGATCTTCCAGCGAGGTGTGCTGTGGCCCACGTGGATACCCTGGGAGCGGTGGTCCGTCGTATCGAGGACGACGGTAGGCTTCGGGTCCTCCCAACGGGAGGGTTCAGCTGGTGTTCGGTTGAGGGGGAAAACTGCACTGTCTTTACCCTAGACGGTCGAACCTACAGCGGAAGCCTCATGCCGGACAAGGCCTCGCGCCATGCCTTTCACGTGGAGGGGATAGATCACCCCAGGACCGACGACACTGTGGCCGTGAGGCTGGACGAGGACGTCAACTGTGTCGACGACGTGGTCGCCCTGGGCATCGGAGTGGGGGATATGGTTAGCTTCGAGCCCAGGACGGTGGTAACCCAGTCTGGCTACATAAAATCCCGACACCTGGACGACAAGGCCTGCGTCGCAGTGGCCCTCGGAGCTTGCAGGCACTTTGTTGACTCGGGCAAAAAGCCGGCCAGGACCACGTATATCTACATAAGCAACTACGAGGAGGTCGGCCACGGCACCGCGAGGCTTCCAGAGGGTGTTGGTGAGATGATCGCCCTCGATATAGGCATAGTCGCAAAAGGGACAAACTCCTCCGAGAGAGCCGTTTCCATCTGTGCCAGGGACAGCAGGACCCCCTACGACAGGGGATTCGTGAAGGAGCTTGCCCAGCTGGCCAAGAGCGGGTCGATCCCCTACAGGATAGACACCTACTTCCGCTACGGTTCCGATGCCTCCATGGCGGTAGGCCAGGGCGAGGACGTCAGGTTCAGCTGTATAGGCATGGGGGTAGACGCCACCCATCACTACGAGAGGACCCATCTGGAGGGAATCAAGGCAAATCTGGACCTCTTGATCGCCTGGATGGACAGCTAATTTTAACGGAGCTCGGGAATTTTCCTGGGCTCCGTTTTTTTATAGAATTTGATCATTTATGTAGATAAAAGTAAGTTTAGAGTCATTGTGCATGTTGTAACTTCATGTATGTTCAAAAATTTTCTCTATATTTTTATTGGATCGATAAAGGAAAAATCCTTTGCTATAATCTTTTTTGTATTGTATATTAGACCTTGAAAAATATAACGATCATCGAACGGGAGAGGGTGAGGTATTCGACGAGGGACATGTTCTGTTTCGCTGTAGCCGTAGCTTGGTCTTTATCTAGGTCTTATATGATGATATGAAGGGAGTATCTTATGTCGACTTCGAACAACGTTGAAGCCAACAAGAAAAAGAGCCTTTTGAACAGGTTTCTGGATGCGGTGGAGAGAGGTGGCAACGCCCTGCCCCATCCTGCGACGCTGTTTTTGCTGTTCTCCGCGGCGGTGGTGTTTATCTCTGAGCTCTGTTTCCGAGCGGGGGTCTCGGCACAGTATACCGTCATATCGAAAGGCGAAGCCCAAACGGTGGTGAAAAACGCCGTCAGCCTCATGAACGCCGACGGTATCAGATATATGTTGTCCACCGCGGTAAGCAACTTCACCGGTTTTGCCCCTCTCGGCACGGTTTTGGTTGCCATGTTAGGCGTCGGCGTGGCCGAGGGAACAGGCTTTATAGGGGCCCTTATCCGTAAGGTCGTAATGGGGACCCCCAAACAGCTCATCACAATTGTGGTGGTCTTCCTGGGAGTTATGTCCAACGTGGCCTCCGACGCCGGATACGTCGTCCTGGTTCCCCTAGGAGCCATTATCTTCATGAACTTCGGCCGTCATCCTCTGGCCGGTCTGGCCGCCGCCTTCGCAGGGGTATCCGGTGGATTTTCCGCCAATCTCCTGGTTGGTACGATAGACCCTCTTCTGGGAGGTATCTCCACCGAGGCCGCCAGGATCATAGACCCTAGCTACACCGTCCTTGCCACGGCAAACTACTATTTCATGGCGGCGTCGACCTTCCTCATCGCCTTTATAGGTTGGTTCGTCGTCGAGAAGATCGTAGAACCTCGTCTTGGTGAGTACAAGGGATCCCATAGGGTTAGCCTTGATGAGCAGACCCCTGAGGAGAGAAGGGGTCTGCGTTTCGCGACTGTATCCATCGTCGTATTCGTCGGCATAATCCTGGCCTTGGTTCTCCCTGAAGGAGCCGTTCTCAGGGATCAGACCACCGGCGAGATCCTGGGGCGCTCCCCTTTCGTGACCTCCATAGTGACGATAATAATGATGTTCTTCCTCTTCCCCGGGGTGGCCTATGGACTCGGAGCTGGAACGATCAGGTCCGACAAGGACGTGGTGCACGCTATGTCCAAGGCCATGAGCACCATGGGGGGATACCTGGTGCTGGCGTTCTTCGCGGCCCAGTTCATCAAGTACTTCAGCTACACTAACTTAGGGGTTATCCTGGCAGCTAAAGGCGCCGAGTTCCTACAGGCCATCAACTTCACCGGACTTCCGTTGATAGTGGCGTTTATACTGGTCTCGGCGTTCATAAACCTTTTCATAGGTTCGGCCTCGGCCAAGTGGGCTATCATGGCTCCGGTGTTCATCCCCATGCTTATGCAGATGGGTTTCACCCCTGAGTTCACTCAGGTTGCCTACCGTATCGGGGACTCCACCACAAACATCATCTCCCCTCTGATGTCCTACTTTGCCGTCATAGTCGCCTTCGCCCAGGCCTACGACGAGGACGCAGGGATAGGTACCCTCATATCCACCATGCTGCCCTTCTCTGTGTGTTTCCTGCTGGGATGGACAGTTCTCCTCGCCATATGGTTTACCCTCGGCCTTCCCATAGGGATAGGTGTCGGAATACACATGTAGTGTATTTAAGGTGCGTTACGGCGGAGATCGGCTTATACCGATCTCCGCCACTTTTTTGTGCTATGATCCTAGTATATCGTTTTGAACGGAGGGGTGTAGAGTGAAGTTACAGTTCAGATTGCAGGGCAAAATAATTGTTTTTGTGCTCTCTGTGGTGCTGGGGGTCTTCGCGTTGATAATAGGCTCATCCTCCTACATAAGCCGTAGGGACAGCACCGACCAGGCCAGGCAGCTGGCCATGAGCCGATCCCAGGAGTACGCGAAACAGATGGAGGCGGAGTTCGACGTGGCCCTGGAGGTCGCCAGGACGTTGGCCTACGTCATGGAGGGAATCACAGAGAATGGCGATGGAGACAGGGATATGGTGAATCGCCTGCTGGTCCAGACCCTTAGACGACACCCCGGTTTCGTGGGGATCTGGACCTGCTGGGAGCCGGACGCCTTCGACGGCCAAGACCAGGCCTACGCCTATTCCACCGGTCACGATGAAACCGGCAGATTCGTCCCCTATTGGTACAGGGAGGGCGATAAGATCGATGTGGAGCCTCTAAAGGGCTACTCTGTCCCGGGGGACGGAGATTACTACCTTATACCTTTAAAATCCGGCAAAGAGGCGATAATAGAGCCTTATCGCTACGAGGTCGCGGGTAAATCGGTCTTTATGACGACTTTATCGGTCCCGGTTGAGGTAAAGGGTAAGGTCCTAGGTGTTGTGGGAGTGGACGTAGCCATGGACGACGTCCAGGCCATCACGAAGGACGTTAAGCTCTACGATACCGGCTTTGGTCGGCTCCTCACCTACGAGGGAATAGTCGCGGCCCATCCCGATCTGGAGAGGATTGGGGACATCGCCGGTGAGACCAAGGGGCCAGGTGGGGAGGAGGTCCTCGGTAGAATAAAAAAAGGCGATGCCTGGCTTGACGAGGTTTGGTCGGAGTCGCTGAAAGAGACCACGCTCAAGGCCTTTGCCCCTGTCTCCATAGGCAACACCGGAACCCCTTGGAGTTTTGGCACCGTGATAAGGATAGAGGAGGTCATGGGCTCTGCGGACAGGCTGTTAACCGTGACCCTATATCTGGCGATTGCCGGCCTTCTCCTGATCGTCCTGGCCGTATGGTTCATCGCCAGGAGGATCACAGCTCCCATGAAGAGGGTTGTGGATGTGGCTGGTAGGGCAAAAGACGGCGATCTCACCGTCTCTCGGGACGATTTTGGCGTTCGATCTCGGGACGAACTGGGGGATATGGCCGACGCCATATACGCCATGATCACGGCTCAGGCCGATACCGTGGGCCAGATAAAGGCTGTGGCGTCAAGCATCTCCGAGTCGTCCGACACCCTGTCGGGGATATCCAAGGACACCAGCGACTCTATGGATAAAATCAGGTCCGGTCTGGACAGGGCCTCCGAGCTATCCCAGTCCAACAGCGCCTCCATAGAGGAGACCACAGCAGGGATCGAGGAGGTCTCCAGCGGGGCCCAGAACATGGCCAGGGCGTCCTCCGACGGTTCCGCCGCTGGAGAGAAAGCTGGGCGACTCGCCCAGGAGTCGGTCCGTAAGGTGGACGGGGTCGTCAAGGATCTGGCTGACGTGGAGAGAAAATCCGAGGATAGCGTCAAGTCCATGGGAGAGCTCGCCTCCGCGGTCAGGGATATAGCTGGTTTTGTGGAGACCATAACGGGAATAGCGGACCAGACCAACCTGTTGGCCCTCAACGCCGCCATAGAGGCCGCCAGGGCAGGGGAGGCAGGCAGAGGCTTCGCCGTCGTCGCCGAGGAGGTCAGAAAGCTTGCGGAGGAGTCCAACACCGCAGCAGGCGAGGTCTCTAAGCTCATAGATGCCCTGGAGTCCAACACCAACCGGTCTATCTCTGCGACCGAGGAGACTGGGAGGATAATGGAGAAGATTGTCAGTAGGGCTCAGGAGGCAGGTGGAGAGCTGAACGTCGCCCTGGAGGAGATATCCAAGGTCATAGACGCCATAAACTCGGTCGCCTCGACCGCCCAGGAACAGGCGGCGTCCAGCCAGGAGATGGCCTCCGCAATGGACCAGATAACCGTTGGAACCACGGAGATTGCCGAGTTCGTCCAGGAGATGGCCAAGGCTTCCGAGGACACAGCCAGGGTCGCGGAGGCCCTCGCCGAGAGAGCCAGGGATATGAGCCATCAAGGGGACGACCTTATGGCCCAGATATCCCGGTTTAAGGTATCCGACGTCAAACAGCAGGGCCTAAAGCCCCTGAAATAACTTAAACCCCAGCTCTTCCCTAGGATGACTGCCGTCGTCCATAGGGGAGAGCTTTTTTAGCCTGCTCGAGAAGCGAGTTGTCTTTCTGCTAGTAGCTGCTATAATCAGTT
>CAYNAN010000079.1:0-2138 GCA_964395085.1 uncultured Synergistaceae bacterium | reverse complement strand
TTTAGCCTGCTCGAGAAGCGAGTTGTCTTTCTGCTAGTAGCTGCTATAATCAGTTCCGTCTAGGAGGTGGCGATATGGATAGGGATGAAAGGTTGAACAGGCTCCTGGAGGCTCTGGAATTGTCGGAGGAACCTTTAAGCGGGGGGGCTCTTGCGGAAAGGCTGGGCGTAAGCCGTCAGGCTATCGTCCAGGACGTTGCGACACTCAGAGCAAGAGGGGTCCCCGTTGTAGCCATGTCTCGTGGATATCGGATAGATAGGTCCCAGGACAGGCCAAGGCGGGTGATGGCCGTGTGCCATCAGGCCGATCAGCTCTACGACGAACTGGATCTCATAGTGTCTTTAGGAGGTCGGGTGGTGGACGTCTTTATCGACCACCCCATCTACGGCGAGATAAGGGGAAACGTGGACGTTTCAACCGGCGAGGAGGTTCGGCGGTTCATGACCCTCATGGAGACCACCGGTCGCCGTCCACTATTGGGGCTATCCGGCGGATTTCATCTCCACACAGTGGAGGCCGACAGTGAGGACGTCCTGGACGGCATCGAGGAAGGGTTAAGACAGTCGGGGTTTCTTGTCCGATTTTGACGTAAGGTAAACGGAAAGGATTGTTTTGTATGGTCAGCAGGGAAAGTAAGTGGTGTTCTTGGATGGCTGTCGTGGCGGTGTTAAACCTGGCTTTGCCCTTTGGGCCTCTCAGAGATAGAGGCTCTCTGTGCGGTTCCTTCGCCTTCTGGCTGATCCTAACGGTCATCGTCATAATCTCCGGTGCGGTGTACACTGCCAACTGGGGAAAGTCAGAGAGGGATGTCTAGATGTCCGGCCTGACACTGTCGTCCGGGATATTCGTATGGTTTGCCCTTGGGTCCTTTCTGTCATGGCGGGCCAGCAGACACACCGGACCTGGTATATCGGAGTACTTTTTGGCGAATAGGACCGTCGGGGGGATGGTATCGGCTCTGACCTACAGTGCCACCACCTTCAGCGCCTTCATGCTGGTGGGGCTAGTGGGGCTCACCTACAGAACCGGCGTGGCGGCGCTTGGATTCGAGTTCTCCTATCTGATCTTCACCGTGCTGCTCTTGGTTCTCTTTGCCCCTCGCTACTGGGCTGCTGGTCGGGCGTTCAACCTGGTCAGCCCATCGGAGCTTCTGTCGTTAAGATACGGGGACAGGAGGGTCGGGTTTGCGGCGTCCTGCCTCTGCCTGGTGATGCTCATCCCCTACGCGTCGGTCCAGCTCATGGGGGTGGGATATCTCCTAGAGACCCTGTCCAGCGGCGCGATTCCCTTCGTCGTGGGATCGGGGTTGGCGTCAGCCATAGCCATGGTCTTCTGTCTGTCCGGCATGAGGTCCGTGGCCTGGACCGACAGCCTTCAGGCCTTGGTGATGCTGGTCGCCAGTTTTATGCTGATAGCCTTTGTGGTGGGAGAGTTCTTTCCACAGGGTTTTGTGAGAACCCTTGAGGCGACGCCGGAGCTGCTTGAGGTGAACTGGTCCATGTCCCTTTTTATAGGGCTGACACTCCCATGGGCCTTTTTCGCCGTGACCAATCCTCAGGTGGTCCAGAGGCTCTACACGCCCAAAAATCCAAAGAGCCTTAGGAACATGATTCTGGGATTCTCCTTTTTCGGCCTGGTCTACACCCTGATATGTGGGCTGCTCGGGTTCTCAATGGCCATGATAAGCCCTGGATTGGAGAACGCCGATCAGGCTATGCCTCTGCTTCTCTCCAAGGTCCCTACTGCTCTGGGACTGGTGGTCACGGTCAGCATAATGGCGGCCGCGGTGTCCACCCTCAACTCGGTGATACTGACCCTTGGCTCCATGTTCGGCCGTGACGTTGCGCGGACCATGTTTAAGGGGCTCTCCGAGAGGGGGGAGCTGATGGTTGGACGGATCATGATCCCCGTCATAACCCTGGCCTGCTTTGCCTTTGCCCAGTTTCGTTTCGGCCTGATAGTGGTGTTGTCCTCCATGGCCTCAGGGGGCCTCCTGATGCAGCTTCCCGCCGTTATCGGGGCGTTTTGCTGGAAGAGGGGCACAGCTTGGGGGGCCCTGTCCAGTTTGGTCCTTGGCGGGTCTGTGGTGGCCTTTCTAAGCATGGCAAATCTGAAACCTATGGGGCAGTGGCCCTCGG